>JAMDDG010000457.1 GCA_023488865.1 Bacteroidota bacterium
CATAAAATCCTCCTAAACGTCGATAAAATTCCCCCGCTGGTCTATCTTATTTTATAAAGGGTGGAAACCGTTGTTTTTTTGCTTCAAATTAGATATTGAAGCTATGAGAACAACACAAATGAGTTTGTTTATTACCGGATTTCTGATCATTTTATCAGGGTTCACAGTTAATGCGCAAAGCAAAACCTGGAAACTGGAAGATTGTATCAACTATGCTTTAAGCAAAAATATCCAGGTGCAGAAGTCCGGCCTTACCAATGCCCAAAACCAGCTCTATTCCAAACAGGCCTTAGCTAACCGCTTGCCTTCGATGAATGCCTCTGTCAACCAGAATTTTAACTGGTACAAGGGATTCGATTCGTCCACCGGTCAATATGGAAGCAGCAACGGATCGAACAGTACAAACTATTCGCTTAATTCAAGCGTTTTACTTTTTAACGGTGCGAAGCTGAGCAACAAAATCAAACTGGCCGAGATCAACCAGCAAGGCGGGCTTTTCGATTCGGAAACGGTGAAGGAATCGGTTGGCATCAACATCCTGAATGCCTATCTCCAAGTGCTGTATGCCTACGAAAGTGTCAACAACGCGACCAAGCAAATTGATGCAACCACTGAGCAACTGACTTTGGCCAAGGAACGTTTGGATTTGGGCGCCATCTCGGTAGCCGATTACCTGCAAATCAAATCGGAATTAGCCAACGAAAAATCAACCTTAGCTACCGCGAAGAACCAGTTGTCGATCAACAATGTAACCTTGATGCAGTTGATGGAATTACCCGTTGACCCGAATTTTGAAGTCAGCTCGCCCAACATGGACAGTTTGTTGCTAAAATCTGAAAAACCTGATGCTCAGGAAATCTACAACATTGCCTTGGGAATAAAACCTCAAATCAAGAGCGCAGAGCTGAATAAAGAAAGCGCCAATCTTAATGCGACTATTGCCAAAGCAGATTTTCTGCCAAGCCTTTCACTGGGAGCAGGACTGTCTACCGGTTTTTCAAGCCTGATCGCAAACACGGATTATACCAACCAGCTGAAGGATAAAGTTAACCCGTCAGTAGGCCTTTCCCTCTCTATCCCGGTTTTCCAGAAAAAACAGGTAAAGACGAATGTTGGTATCGCCAATATTGCCGTCTCCAATGCTGAGCTGGATGAGATCAATACTAAAAATACCCTGCGAAAAGAGATTGAACAGGCTTGTGTGGATGTGGAAACAGCCAAATCGGAATATGCCGCCGGACTTGATCTAATGCAGTCAAGCCAGGAATCCTATAATGTTACGGATGAAAAATTCAAAGTAGGATTGCTGAATTCGGTTGACTTTCTGGTTCAAAAAACCAATCTGATCACATCAGAAAGTAAATTGCTGCAATCAAAATACAAACTGATATTCAGTTACAAAGTCCTGGATTTTTATAGAGGCATTCCTCTGGTGCTTTAACTAAAATTACCTAAGATTTTAATTAAGAAAGAAATTCATTAATATATTATCATGAAAAAGAAATATTTGTATATCGGATCGGCACTGGCCTTACTTGCTGTTGGACTTTATGCTTTCAGAATGTTAAAGAGCGCCGAACAAACCTACTCATTTGAAACAGTGAAAGTAGGGAAAGGAACTATCAGCAATACGATTACCGCAACCGGGACCCTGGAAGCAATTAAAACCGTAGAAGTGGGCACGCAGGTCTCCGGTGTAATTGAGAAAATTCTTGTTGATTTCAATTCCCAGGTTAAAAAGGGTCAATTACTGGCCCAATTGGATGAAACCCCTTTGTTAGCCCAACTCGAACAATCAAAAGCTTCGGTTGACCAGGCAGAAGCTCAGGTAAAATACCAGAAATCGACCTACGACCGTTACAAAGTACTGGTAGAAAAGAAATTGATTGCCCAATCCGATTTCGATCTGGCAGAATATAACTACAACAACGCGGTTGCTTCGTTGAAAAATGCCAAGTCAGTGTATGAAAAGAATAGAATTAATTTGTCGTATGCCCGGATTTACTCCCCCATCGATGGGGTAATACTCAACCGTGCAGTTGACGAAGGACAAACCGTAGCGGCCAGTTTCAATACGCCTACTTTGTTCTCCATTGCCAATGACCTGACCCAAATGCGGGTTGAAGCCAAAGTGGATGAGGCCGATATAGGTCAGATTGCTATGAACCAGCGCGTTACATTTACAGTAGATGCTTATCCTGATTTGAAATTTGCCGGTTCGGTCTCCGAAATCAGGAAGCAGCCGGTAGTAACTTCGAACGTGGTTACCTATACGGTCATTATCCAGGCGCCGAATCCTGATAAGAAACTGATGCCCGGCATGACAGCCAGCACCACCATTTACGTCAACGAGAAAAATGACATACTGGTTGTTCCCGGAAAGGCGATCCGTTTTAATCCTGACCAGGAGGTTTTTAACTCCTATCTGAAAACCTTACCGGCCGAAGTTGCCCGGGAGATGACCCCACAACGCGCTAATAACGGTCCTGCAGATCCGAAAAAAAGTTTTGTATGGGTAAAAAATGGCGAAGTAATTCGGAAAAGTGAAATAAAAACCGGAGAAAATGACGGGATCAACTACGAGCTGCTTTCCGGATTGAACCAGGGAGATGAAATCGTTCTGTCCATGACAGCCGAAAAAGCTACCGCAGAAACCAGGAAAGCAGCTAAAAGTCCGTTTATGCCCCAACGTCCGGGAAGAAAATAAAAGGACAACAGACAGCCGAAGAAGCTGAAAATCATTGAGCGCTTTCCGCGAAAGCGGAATGGTACAAAAAAATTATAAACACATGAACAATACAATTATAGAAGTCAGTAACCTGAAAAAGGATTTTCAAGTGGGTGACATGACCGTACGGGCGCTGAAAGGGATTAACCTGCAGATTCAGAAAGGAGAATTCGTTGCCATCATGGGCGCCAGCGGCTCGGGGAAATCGACCATGCTTAACATCCTGGGTTGCCTCGATAAGCCAACTGCCGGGGAATACAAATTAGATGGGATCAGCGTTTCCCAGCTAAACAAAAATGAGTTGGCAGGATTGAGAAATGAAAAGTTGGGATTTGTTTTTCAGTCCTATAACCTGCTCGCGAGAACTACCGCGTTGGAGAATGTGGAACTTCCGCTTTTTTACAACAGCCGGATCAAATCCAGGGAAAGGAAAGAGCGGGCCATCGCCGCACTCGAATCGGTGGGCCTGGCCGACCGGATGCTCCACATGCCCAACCAACTTTCGGGTGGTCAGCAACAACGGGTGGCTATTGCACGTTCGCTTGTCAACGATCCGGTAGTAATCCTGGCTGATGAAGCTACCGGAAACTTAGACACAAAGACTTCCTACGAAATCATGGAACTCTTTCAAAGGTTGAATTCCGATGAAGGGAAAACCATTGTTTTCGTAACACATGAACCGGATATTGCCCGGCTTACCTCGCGGAACATTATCTTCAGGGATGGATGGGTAACAAAGGAACAACTGGTTGGCGAAAGATTACTGGCGTCTGAGATGCTGAAAGCGATGCCGCTTGTGGAGCATGAATCATAAAATTTCAAGACAATGAATTATTCCAATCTGATAAAAATTGCAAAAAATGCGCTGATGCGAAACAAATTCAGGGCATTTCTCACGATGCTGGGCATCATCATCGGGGTAGCATCGGTTATTGCCATGTTAGCCATCGGTCAGGGATCCAAAAAAAGCATCCAGGACCAGATGTCGAGCATGGGTTCTAACCTGGTTTTCATCATGCCTGGCTCCCAGCAGCGGGGTGGCGTTATGATGGGAAATTCCGGAAGTCAGACGCTTAAACTGGCCGATGCGGAGGCAATCAGGCAACAATGTCAGGATATTACTGCCGTATCCCCTGAAGTACGAACCAGCGGACAGGCTGTTTTTGGCAATTCCAACTGGCCAACATCCTTGTTTGGTTCCAATGCAGAATATTTGGGGATCAAAAAAATCGAAGTTGAGAGCGGCCGGGTATTCACGGATCAGGAAATAAAAAGTTTGGCTAAAGTATGCCTGATTGGGAAAACGGTTATTAAGAATATTTTTCCCAACGGTACAGACCCTATCGGACAAACGATCAGGTTTAAAAATATTCCGATGAAAATTATCGGAATATTAGGCGAAAAGGGGGAGAATTCCTTTGGCCAGGATCAGGACGATTTGCTGATTGCCCCTTATACAACAGTTCAGCGCCGGTTTTTGGCCATCGACTATATCCAGGGAATATACACTTCGGCTGTCAGTGAGGCGAAAACCGAGGCTGCCATCTCCGAGCTGCAAACTGTAATGCGCAAACAACACAAAATTGTAAAACCGACCGAGGATGATTTCAGGGTGATGTCGCAATCTGAATTGGTAAAAACCTTCACGTCGATCAGTGATATCCTGACTACCCTTTTGGGGGCAATCGCTGGCATTTCACTGCTTGTGGGAGGTATCGGAATCATGAATATCATGTATGTTTCGGTCACCGAAAGGACCCGGGAGATCGGTTTACGCATGTCGATCGGCGGCAAAGGGCTGGATATCCTGATGCAGTTCCTGATCGAATCTACCATGCTGAGTGTGGTAGGTGGAGTAATCGGAATAGGATTAG
>JAMDDG010000378.1 GCA_023488865.1 Bacteroidota bacterium
TGCTTAAAATGTATCAGCAGCTCAAACCGGTAAAAAAGGGAATAGAACAACCCTCTTTTGTGAGCAGCAGCGCCAGTCTGGGCAAAGATATTTACATCGGGGCTTTCGCCTATATCTCCGATCATGCTGTGATCGGGAACAACGTCAGGATCCATCCTCAGGTATTTATTGGGGATAATGTGGTTATTGGGGACAATACCACGCTTTTCGCCGGGGTGAAAATTTATGCCGATTGTAAGATTGGCTCCGATTGTATCCTCCATTCCGGAGTGGTAATAGGCGCTGATGGGTTTGGTTTTGCACCCAGTTCTGAAGGTCCGTTCTCGAAAATTGCACAAATTGGCAATGTCATCCTGGAGGATTCCGTCGAGATAGGGGCCAATACGACTGTCGATTGTGCTACCATGGGTTCCACAATTATCAGGCGAGGGGTAAAATTGGATAACCAGATTCAGGTTGGCCACAATGTGGAAATTGGCGAAAATACGGTGATCGCAGCTTTGACCGGAATATCCGGTTCCACTAAAATCGGAAAGAATTGCATGATCGCTGGCCAGGTCGGTTTTGCAGGCCATTTATCCGTAGGCGATAATGTAAAAATCGGGGGGCAGTCCGGAGTAATGACTACAGTCGCAGATAACGCAACAGTCATAGGTTCTCCGATACAGGACCACAAAGATTACATGCGTTCAATGGCCATTTTCAGAAAACTTCCGCAAATGTCGGTCGATCTCTCTGCGTTGAAAAAATGGATGAAAAAGATGGAACAGTAACTAGATAGCATTAGCCAGAGATAATAAAACTAATCAAAAATTTAGCTAAGGAGAGATGATTGTGAAACAAAATACGATAGCTTATCCGGTAACAGTTACCGGTAAAGGACTACATACGGGAGTTGAGGTGTCGCTGACTTTTAAACCGGCCCCTGAGAATTTCGGCTTCAGGTTTAAAAGAATCGATCTGGAAGGAGAGCCGGTTATCGAAGCGAGTGTTTCAAAAGTGAGAGGAACTGCCAGGGGAACGGTGTTACAGGACGGGGATGTTTCAATCAGTACGATCGAACACGCCATGTCCGCCCTGATTTCTTCGGATATCGACAATGTGTTGATGGAAATCAATGGTTCCGAGGTTCCTATCATGGATGGTTGTGCACTGTCATTTGTCGAAGCGCTTCAGGAGGCAGGGGTCGTTGAACAGAATGCCGAGAGGGAATATTTTGTTGTCAAGAAAAAAATTACCTACCACAATCAGTCTACCGGTTCTGAGATAACCATTGTTCCGGATGAAAATTTATCGATAGACGTGTTGATCTCTTATAACTCGTCCGTATTGGGCAATCAGTTTGCCTCGTACGATAGCGCATCAGAATATGCTACCGAGATTGCCCCTTCCCGAACCTTTGTTTTTGTGCGGGAACTGGAAGCTTTGTTGAAAAACAACTTAGTCAAAGGTGGCGACCTCGACAACGCCATTGTAATCATGGACCAGGAGATGCATCAGGATGAACTCAACCGGATTGCTGATCTCTTCCATCACGAGCACATCCAGGTAAATGAGATAGGTATCCTGAATAACCTCAAACTTCGTTTTGACAACGAATGTGCCCGCCACAAGGTGCTCGATCTTATTGGTGATCTCGCTTTACTTGGGAAGAGGATCAAAGGAAGGATTATTGCCAGACGTCCAGGTCATCTTGCCAATACAGAATTTACCAAACTTTTGATGAAAGAGTGTCAGCGCGGTCTGGCTGAGTCTGCACCCCCGGAATACAATCCCAACAAAGAACCACTTTACGATGTCAATGCCATTAAAAGGATGTTGCCACACCGCAATCCGTTCCTTCTGCTTGACAAGGTGATTGAAAAGGGAAGCGACTATATCATCGGGGTGAAGAATGTCACCATGAACGAACCTTTCTTCGTTGGCCACTTTCCGGAAGAGCCGGTGATGCCGGGTGTGATGATCGTAGAATCAATGGCACAATGCGGAGGTATTTTTGTGATTAGCTCGATGCATGCCGATGGGGATTATTCTACCTATTTTATGACCATGGACAACATCAAGTTTCGGAAAAAAGTGGTTCCCGGTGACACACTGGTTTATAAAATTAAACTGACTGGTCCTATCAGACGTGGGATCGCCCACATGCGCGGACTTGCTTTTGTTGGTGATACGGTCGTTTGCGAAGGCGAATTTATGGCACAGATTGTTAAAAACAAGTAAAAACTATCAAATGAATCAAGTACTTGCCCATATCCACCCCAATGCAAAACTGGCAGAAGGGGTTGTCGTAGAGCCGTTTGCAACCATTGGAGATGATGTTATTATTGGTGAAGGCACCAATATTGGCCCGCACGCGACCATCCTGCCAGGTACCCGTATCGGGAAAAACTGTAAAATTTTTCCGGGGGCTGTGGTAGGCGGAGAACCTCAAGACCTGAAATTCAAAGGTGAATACACTACGGTAGAAATAGGCAACAATACTACTATCAGGGAGTGTGTTACCATCAACAGGGGGACGGCTGCAAAAGGTAAAACGGTCATCGGCAGTAACTGTCTTATCATGGCCTACGTTCATGTAGCACACGATTGTGTCGTAGGCGACAATGTCATTCTTGTCAACTCAACCTCACTTGCGGGTGAAGTCCTCGTGGACGATTATGCCATTATCGGCGGCCACACCGGGATCCATCAGTTCTGCCACATCGGGAAACATGTGATGCTCTCGGGTGGTTCATTGGTCCGAAAAGACGTGCCCCCCTATATCAAAGCAGGACGCGAACCCCTTTCGTATGCGGGGGTCAACTCTATCGGATTGCGCCGCAGGGAATTTACCAACGAGATGATCACCCAGATTCAGGATATCTACCGGATCATCTACCAAAAAGGATACAACAACTCCCAGGCGCTCGAAGTGGTCGAAACAGAGATGCCCGCTTCCCGCGAAAGGGACGAAATCCTCCTTTTTATCCGTGATTCCAAACGCGGCATTATCAAAGGTTATTTTCCTGATTGAAATAGGCTATTAGCTGTTAGCTATTAGCCGTTAGCTTTTGGCCTTTGGCCTTTTTACTTTATCCTTTTGCCTTGTTGAACATCCTGATCATCAGGATCTGTACCAGTTTTAAAACAAAACCCGGCAGGGGTTTTCCCTTGAAAATTCCGGGAAAAAGATTGGCGATTACGCTGTTGACTGAATCAAGCAGATCGCTGACTTTGGTATTTTGCACCGGATCATAGGGGAGAAGCGCTTCACCCAGCACTTTCGGATAGTTCTCCTTAAAATAATCGATTTTTAATCCGATCAGCTTTTCCTGGTAAGAGCAATATGTTTCCAATTTGCCCTTTTCCATTTTTAGCTTACTCAGGCTGTCAATCCGGGTTGATGGGGCATGGTTCATTTTTCATCCTCCTCTTCTTCGGCTAATTTCTCAATCAAACGATCGACAATTAACTTCTCAATCCTGTTTTTCCTGAGGAAAATAAATGGTACAAGCAAAATAAAATAGAAACCGGCCACAACTAAGAAACCGGTACCAATGCTGTTGAACAGCGACCCAAAATAAAATCCCAGGGCGATGCTTAGGAAAAAAAGCAGTAGAAATGCCAGCATGGCAATTACAAAAGAGGAGAAAAGGGCAGCCGATATTTTGGCTGTCTTTTCATAGACCTCATATTTGAACAGCCTGATCCGTGCGGAAAGGTAATCGGTCACCAAAAGCCGCAGATCCTGAAAATAATCGTCTGGTTCAGGTTCCATCGTTACTCAGGATTTTCGGCGTTTGGATCGGGACTGTTTTTGGTAAAGTTATCCACCATCTCTTTTACCTTGGACAGATTTTCTTCGATGTCCTTTTTGAGTTTAGCGGCGCTTTCTTTGAGATCGTCGAGCAATTCCTCTTTCTTTTCGGAGTTGAGAAAATAACCGATGGCAGCCCCAACGGCTGCACCGGCTACAAAAGCCAGTAAGATTTTGGTTCCATTATTTTCACTCATAACGTTTTATTTAAGGTAATTATGCAGGAAATATAAGAAATAATTCTTTAGTTTTATGCACATTTTTTCCATGATTTTCCATCTTCAAACAATGATGAAACCCAATTTAACCCGGACAATCCTTCCTGTTTATCCCTGTATAATCATTCTTCGGCCATCGATTTTTACCGGGATCCTGCCAGGAAGGTCACAGTCAGATTTCTTAAGCCGCTCTTCAGGGGGAATTTCGGCCAGGAGGTGGCAGGATGAGTGAAAAAGTGCTTTTTGTTGCCGGAATAGGGGAAGTGCAATTCGTTCGAAAGGTCAGGTCAAGGCGGCTGAGAATTGCAGTAAAACCTTCGGGGGAAGTCTTGGTCTCCATTCCCTGGCTGTTCTCATTCTCGAGAGGGGAAGCTTTTTTGGAAGAGAAAAGGGATTGGGTGATCAAAACCCAATTGAAACTTGAAAAACAGGGCCATAAAAAGCTTCTGCTTCAAGCGGGGACGCTTTTTTCGTCAAGGAATTTTATTTACCAGCTTTTACCAGGGAAAACAGAACAGGTTCAGGTTCATTTCAGGCACGAAGAAAAATCGGTGGCTATTGTTTATCCCGAAATGG
>JAMDDG010000195.1 GCA_023488865.1 Bacteroidota bacterium
AACATTTCAAACATTATAAACATTTCAAACCTTTTAAACTAACGACAGCAAATATTGCCCATACTGGTTTTTACGCAAAAGATTGCCCTGGGCTTTTAGCTGTGTTTCATCTATCCAATTGTTCCGGTACGCGATTTCTTCGAGGCAGGCGACTTTAAGTCCGGTACGCTTTTCGATGGTAGCGATAAAAGAGCCGGCTTCGAGCAGCGATTCGTGTGTGCCGGTATCAAGCCAGGCATAGCCGCGGCCCATCAGCTCCACTTTGAGTTCCTTGCGGTCGAGGTATTCCTGGTTCACGGTAGTTATTTCCAGCTCACCCCGGGCTGATGGTTTGATATGTTTTGCAATATCTATCACTGAGTTAGGATAAAAATAGAGTCCAATAACGGCATAGTTGGATTTCGGCTTTTCGGGCTTCTCTTCGATGGTGGTAACGTTATTGTCGGCATCAAAAGTGCAGACACCATATCGCTCCGGATCGTTGACCCAGTACCCGAAAACGGCAGCCTTGCGGTGAAGGGTAACCTGTTCGACAGCCTGGTTAAGTAGCCCGACAAATCCGTGGCCATAAAAAATATTGTCGCCCAGCACGAGGCAGACATCGTCCGTGCCAATAAATTCTTCACCGAGCAGAAATGCCTGGGCCAGTCCGTCGGGGGAGGGCTGCACCACATAATGCAACTCAATGCCCCACTGGGAGCCGTCGCCCAACAGGCGAATAAAAGCGGATTGTTCTTCGGGGGTGGTGATAATCAGTATTTCGCGAATACCTGCCAGCATTAAAACGGACAGTGGATAATAGATCATCGGTTTGTCATAGATAGGAAGCAGTTGCTTCGAAGTGCCCAATGTGATCGGGTGCAGTCGCGATCCGGATCCACCAGCAAGAATAATACCCTTCATATTGTATGGATAAGTTGGTTGTAAGTGCGAAAGTAGGAAGAATTATGGAAAGTTGTGCGGTTCTGGGAAAATGAGGGGGTGAGGAAAAGAGGGGGCGAGTGGAGGAGGGGGCGAAGGGGTGAGTGGTTAGTTTGGAATATTCATTAAAATGGAGTATATTTATGGAAAGACATTGGTTTTAACTAACATGCTTAAAAGTGAGGCTGCATTCACATAAAGATTTAAATGTGTTCAAGACACTACTGTCTCGTTAAAATAGACTGAGTGACAGTTGTTTACAATTTAGTTCATTGACATTTTTGTAATCAGAATTTGTAAGTAACTCTTTTACAGTCGTTTTGTCCAGTAGAGAGATGCCTAGAATTTGTAATATTTCGTAGGTAGACCTATCAATTTTTAGCTCTTTCCCTCCGATTCCTTTCAAACAGTAGGAGCTAATTACTTGTAAAAGAAATATTTACCTTTGTGCAATTTTCAATAAAAATAACTCCAAAGGAACTTTCTCTGAAATCGTCACGCAAGAAAATGATGTACAAATAATTGATTATCAAAAATTTCAAAGGACCTTCTAATTTTTAAACGAGACATTAGTGTGTTCAAGAGTGCAATTGAACTGGCTGTACGAATACATGAATTGTCGCAGAACTTTCCGCCTGATGAAAAGTACTCATTAACAGATCAGGTAAGAAGAAGTTCCCGATCTGTTGCAACCAATATTGCTGAGGCTTTTAGAAAGAGAAGGTATCCTAAATCATTTATTTCAAAATTATCTGACAGTGAAGGTGAAGCAGCGGAAACACAAGTATGGCTATATTTTATAGAGACTTTTGGATATTTGGATTCATCTGTAACTGAAAAATTGGACTCTCGGTATGAACATCTTCTGGCACAATTGGTAACAATGATCCAAAGTCCCGAAAAATGGTCAATGTAACCACTCACCCCTTCGCCCCCTCCTCCACTCGCCCCCTCTTTTTTACTTGACTACCACCAAATTCTTCTCCGGTGACTCCACCAACACGGTAAAGCCCAGCGGCGGAATGCGCAAGGCTACTTTGTTGTTGCCACGGAAAGAGACAAGCTCTCCTTTGACGCCCATCATCGGACCTGCAATAATCTCGACCAGCATGCCGGGCTGGAGTTCTTCGCTGGTGATTTCAACCTCCAGGTCGCTTTGTCCCAACATCCGTTTGAGGATCTCAATGTCCTGGTCGCGGATGATGGCAGCCTTCCCCTCAAAACGGACATACTGCATCACATTGTCAATTTGAAGAACGGTGTCATAATGCTTGCGGGTGATGCGGACAAAAACGTAGCCGGAGATCAGCGGTATTTCGACCCATTTCTTGCGGTCGCTCCATTGGCGCAGCTTCCGCTGAAGCGGCAGGAAGGATTCAATCCCTATCAACGTTAGTTCGGTATGTACTTTCTTCTCTGCACGCGAGTGTACATATATGGCGTACCAGTTGAGCGGGAGGGAAGGCGATTCTTTTGCGGACATATTTCGTAGTCAAATTAGTTGGGCTATTTTTTAATGATCATATTGAAAGAAAGAGAACTGGGAAGGTGAGAAGATGAGAAAATGAGAGGGTGGGATTGGACAAATGCTCCGGATTATCTTTTTGTGTTCCTTCGTGAAGCCCTTTGTGACCTTCGTAGTGAGAATCCTAACCACGAAGGTTCACAAAGGATAACCCAAAGGAGCACGAAGTAATACATAAACTTATAAGGAACTCTCAATGACCTTCAGCAAGCTAAGAGATCAAATCTGTTTCTTACTATTAATAATATCTCATCTTCTCTGTTTCTCATTTTCTCATCTTCTTTCCCCGCAAAGGTACCTTGATTTAAATTAAATATCAATGGGAAAAACTTTCCGTTTGCGATAACGGAATGGAAAAAGATGATTATTTTAGCAGCATAAAAACACTATTTAAACGATTCAATTCCAATAAAAATGAAGAAAATCAGCTCACTTCTTTTGCTGACCCTTTTTGTAACCGGCGCCTTTGCTGCAAAATCCGGATGGGTCAATCTGTTCAACGGAAATACCATCCGCACCTGGCTCAACGGGGTTCCCTGCGCCAATCTGGTTGACGACATGACTGCTACAGGGTTCATTGCATTGCAGGTTCACAGCATCGGACAGAACAAAGCAGAAGAGGGGAAAACAATTAGTTGGAGAAACATCCGTATTAAAACAAGAAAATTGGCTGCAGAACAAAAGAAAATGGTAACCAACGCGCCTGAAGTAAGTTATCTCACCAATACCCTCACCAAAGCGGAACAAAAAGCCGGTTGGGAACTTTTGTGGGACGGTAAAACACTCAATGGCTGGGTAAGCAACAAAGATGGCTTAACTCCCCAAAAAGGGTGGACGATTCAGGATAATGAGCTGATTGTTGATCTTGGAACAAACAAAGGAGGAGGAGACCTGGTTACCCAAAAAGAGTTCAAAAATTTCATCCTGGATGTTGATTTTAAATTGACCCCCGGGGCTAACAGCGGGATCAAATATTTCATCCAACCCAACAAGAACGGGAAAGGCTATTCAAACGTCAGCTGTGAGTTCCAGGTTTTAGACGACGAAAGACATCCCGATGCCAAGTTGGGTAAAAATGGCAACCGCACTTTGGCTTCGCTTTATGACCTGATCCCGGCAAACTCCCAAAAATTTGATCCGGCCCAGGCTGTTAAACGGAGCAATGCCATCGGACAGTGGAACCGCGCCCGCATCGAGGTAAGAGGTGAAAAAGTAACCCACTACCTGAATGGCATCAAGATTGTTGAATACACCCGCGGAACACCCGAATGGAGAGCGTTGGTGGCAACCAGCAAATTTAAAGGGGTCAAAGGGTTCGGGGAATATGCCACGGGTCATTTGTTGCTGCAGGAACACGGAAATGAGGTGCATTACAAAAACATTAAGTTACAGGAAATTAAATAAATAGGTTTGAAAAGTTTGGAGGGTTTAAAAATAGTTTGAATAGTTTATAGAGTTAAAATGGTTTATAGGGTTAAACATTTCAAACCCTTCAAACTTCATAAACTAAAAAAACATTTCAAACATTTCATTATGCGCAACTATTTCGCCAGCATGGAGAGCCCGATTGGCAGGATCGTCCTGGTTTCGAATGAAACTCATTTGAAATCAGCACTTTTCAGTGATGGGCAGATTGGGGTTTCAGAGACCCTGCCGGGAATCCTGCGGGAAGCAGTTGTGCAGCTAAAGGAGTATTTTGCCGGCAACCGGACAGGTTTTGACCTGCGACTCGATCCCGAAGGAACCGCGTTTCAGAAAAAAGTTTGGGACCAGTTGTTGAAAGTGGAATACGGGACAACCAAAAGCTACCGCGATATCGCTGTCGAACTGGGTTCTGCCTTGAATACCCGTGCCGTTGGCACTGCAAACGGCAAGAATCCGATTTCGATCATCATCCCCTGTCACCGCATTATCGGCGCTGGCGGAAAATTAGTCGGGTATGCCGGCGGCCTGGACCGCAAGAAATGGTTGTTGTTGCACGAATCGCAACACGCCAATAATGAGAGGCTGTTCTGATAAAATATTACTTCGTGTTCCTTTGTGAAAACCTTGGATACCTTTGTGGTAAAATTTTAAAATCTAACCACAAAGGGACACTAAGGTACACACGAAGGTACTCAAAGATTAGGATACTAA
>JAMDDG010000341.1:0-10355 GCA_023488865.1 Bacteroidota bacterium
ATGACCCGCTTCCGCAGATTTTTTAAAATAGTCACCTGCCGAATATTTGTCCCGTTCAATCCACTCACCTGCCAGACAAATGCTGGCATATTGGTATTGGGCTTCCAGGTTTCCCTTTTCTGCTGCCTTCCGATAATAATCGACTGCAGTCTTTATATTTTTCTCAACGCCTTCTCCAACTTCATAACGTTTTGCCATCAACACCATGGCATCGGCACTTCCGTTTAACGCTGCCTTTTTCAGCATTTCAACTCCATGGTAATCGGCTTGCTTCAGGTAGTAATTGGCCAGGGCCTCCTGTGCCTCTGCAAATCCGCGATCAGCAGCCTTCTGATACAACTCCATGAAATCATCTTCGTTGGTCTCTTCATGGAGTTTACCCATCAGGAAGATTGCCTCGGAGTAATCGGCATGGACAGCCTGTTCGAGGTATTTTTTAGCCTTGTCAAGATTCTTTTCAATTCCCAATCCCAGAAGATAGAGCTTTCCCATTTTAAGGGCAACCTCCGAAGTAACGTCCCCATCAATTTTATTGAGCCATTCCAGGCTTTGCTCAATGTTTTTTTCAACACCTTTTCCTTCATACAAAAATAAGCCAACCTTTTGGTAAGCAGGCTCATATCCACCCGTGGCAGCTTTGAGGTACCACTCATAAGCTTTTTCCAATTTTACCGGGACAGTCAAACCCTGCTCAAAAATCTCTCCAACTTTGTAAACAGCAGGCAGATATCCCTCCTTTGCGGAAGCATACCAATAGTCTACGGCTTCGTTAGTGTCTTTGTACCCTCCATCTCCTGAATAGAGAAGACGTCCATAGTTATATTTGGCAACTTTATCGCCGCGTTCTGCGCCTCTTTCATACCACTCAAAAGCCTTTGTCATATCGACAGGAAGGCCTTCGCCTTTCTCACGCATACTTCCAATGTAATTACACGCCTCAATACCCCCGGCCCTGGCTGATTCAAGAAAGAACCTGACAGAATCAGCATAAGACTGATCGCGTCCTTCCCCAACATAATATTTAATTCCGATTTCGAGTGCAGCTTTCACAAAATCCTGTTGATAATCCGATTCGAACAAATCAACAGCCTGGTTAACTGACTGAGAGTGCTTAAAAAGATCAAGGAAAATCATCGCAGGTTTAAACCCTGACCCGATACTTTTCTCAATCCTTTTGATACCCTTTTCAGTTTTTCCCTTTTCCAGAATTTCAATCCCTCGTCTGAAATTTCGGGGATATGTTTTAAATATTTCTTTGTTCATCTGAAAGTTATTTGTTTTTTAATCATCCCGGTTTATCGGGAGAAATCGAAAATATTGATATTCAAGATTTAATGAGAATATCCTACTAAAATATCTAATCGGGTCTAAAAATAGCGATTAACATAGAATCTATACCATTTGAAAGAGCTAAAAAACAATATATGAATTCTTTTGTTTTATTTTGACAGCAGAATATATTTCAATGACCAATAATGATGACAAGTACCCTGAAAGTTATGGATCCGATAGTTTTGATCTCAAAATATTACAAACCAAAGTCGAAAGCTTACCAAATTCTTATCGACCATAGTCAGATGGTAACGTACAAGGCTTTGAAAATAGCGCTGAAGCACCCGGAGTTAAATCCGGATCTTAAATTTATCGAGGAGGCAGCCATGATCCATGATATTGGTATTTTTATGACCAATGCACCCAATCTCTTCTGCTTTGGTGATTACCCATATCTTGCCCACGGCTATCTTGGTTGCAGTCTTATTACAAGTTTAGGGTTTCCTGAACACGGATTAGTTTGTGAAAGACATACAGGGGTAGGAATTACGAAAGAAGAGATTATCGAAAAGAAACTGCCTCTACCCTACCGCGACCTGATTCCGGAGACGGTGGAAGAGCAAATAATTGCATTTGCCGATAAGTTCTATTCAAAAAGCAGGGATATTCTCAAAGAAAAGCCTCTGAAAGAAGTCAGAATGTCAATTTCAAAATTTGGAAAATCCAAAACAGATCGCTTTGAGGAGTGGTGCGAACTTTTTCTTTAAAATTTAGGTTTAATATTGCTGCTTGTCGTAGAAACTCTCCTGTTTGCTTAATTTTAAATCCTGAAGCATGGCCGCGGTAGCCCTGATTGTAAAGCTGTAACTCTGGCGGTATCCAAACGGAACAAGATTGAGCGACATTTGAAAACAGTGCATATCCCTGAAAACATTAAATTGGGTAAAGGATACTTCCATTTTTTGAATATCCAATCCGGAAGAAAATCCGATCTGCCAATTTTTAGTTAAACTGATATTCCCATTAAATTCAACGGTCTGATTAACAGATGGATTTGCGACAGGATTGGGTTTGCTGTACCTTAAACTATAATCGAAGCGAAAATCCCAGGGAATACTAAAATCTGCATATTCCGGAATATCCGGATAATTTTTCCTCGCATTGTCGATGATTTTCTGGTCTTCAGATTTCTCAGCGGGTTTTCCATCTGTGCCTGCTGCAGCTGCTGTTTTTTGGTTTTCTTCCTCTTTCGACTTTGATTTGAATGAATATCCAAACGACATATTGGCGCTGGTTAACCGGGCTAATTTTTTTGTTTTCGCAAACTCAAAAACATTGATCAGGTGCCCGTTTTCGTATGCATAAGGATCCATAATGGCACCCATGTTTACATCAATTCCAGCCACTTTTGTGCGGGCTGTAATATTAATATTGGATAAGTTAAGTGAATCAGCTGCAAGATTATAGGAAGAAGAGATAGAAAACTGGTCGAGCAATTTTATTTTTTTGTATTTCTCTTTAGAAGTGGTATCGCTTCTATTTAACATCTTCATCTCTAATGTATTATTCAAATTCAAGCCAATTGACCCTGATCTGCCTGCTCCGGCTGTTCCATAAATGGCCCCTTCGTGGTAAGGATATCTTAAGGATACGGGCCGGCCTTTGTCGTCAAAATATTCAATGTTCCCGTACATTCCGTAACCGGGATTACTAAAATCGGGTTGCATGCTGAAACTTATGCTTGGTGTCATCACATGCCTGATCCCCACGATATTTGACTTTGGATTTCGCGGCATGAAATCACCATATATTTTTGTAGAGGCACCCACACTAACAGAATAATCGAAATCACGGGTGAACCCAAAAATTGTATCTGTCGTTACGACCATTTTTTTAACAGGATCAAACGCTTTTCTAATCTGTTGTGTGTACCATCTTTCATTATAGTTAAATGATGGACTGACGGTTATAAACTTTAACGCTTTAAAAGAAGTACTGATAGGAATGCTTTGTTTAATTCCATTCTGCCAGTCTTTTGTTAAATTGGATCCAAAAAGTTTGTACTCTTTTGTGTTAATGGAATTTTGCATATCAAAATTATAGCTCATCCCTATTTTTTCATACCATTTTTCTTTCCCGGAAGAATTTTTGGATTTAAAAGGATACATACGGTTAACGCTAAATGTCATTTGAGGCAAAGTCAAATTGATGGTAGTATCCCGGCTGTTCTGAGAGTGGCGAAAATTGGCAGACATCGCAAAAGGAGTGTTTTCCCAACGTCGCGAATAGGAAATACTCGATTGTTTGGTATTGGTAAGATAGTTCTGTAATGAGTAGGAATTGTTCTGATCATACTGACTTGTCGAAAAGTTAACACTGGCGCTGAAAGTTTGGTTGGGGCTCGCCTTTGAATCCATCGAATGGTTCCAGGTAATCGCAAAATCATTCTGAATTTTATAATCCGGCAATCCTTTATCCCCAAAAACATTTTTGTAAAAATTGATGTCCAGTCCTCCACTAAACTTGTATCGAAGACGATAATTGGTATGCATCTTAATCCCCCTGGAACCCTTTGAAAAAATGTCCCCTCTCAATGCAAGATCGAAATAATCATTGGCAGCCCAGTAATATCCCATATCGCGCAGAAAGAATCCCCGGTTTATTTCATCCCCGTAAGTAGGCATCAAAAAACCGGAAGAATACTTGGGTGAATTTGGGAAAAACCCAAAAGGAATAAATAGGAAATAGATGGGAAGATCTTCCACCACCAGATAGGCAGGTCCTGTAACAATCTTTTTATTTGAAAGCACCTTGGCTTTCGTCATTTGAAGATAGAAATGAGGATGTTCGGCATCACAGGTTGTATATTTTCCATCCTTCATGTTGTAAGTTGAATCGTTCATTAGTTTTGTTTTTCCACTCTGAATGAAACCACCCTCCTGTTCTGTCACAACCCCATAAACAATACCTTTCTTTGTCAGAAAATTGTACCTTATTTCGTCTGCTTCAAATTCCTGCTGACCTTGTTTAAAGACCGGCTTACCAACTATTGCGCCGGTAGAGTCAGGTTTTCCGGTTGCATGGATCAGATTACTGTCCCTGTTCAACTCAATATAATCAGCGGTCAGTTCAATATCTTTGTATTTTACCTGACCATTCTTATACATATATATTTTGTTGGCTGTATTGTTGATCGTGATTTTGCCATCCGCTTTGTATTCAACCTCTGCATCAAAATCGTCTCCTTTTGTTTGGAGTTTGAGCGAATCTGAAGCAATTGAGTCTTTCTTTGAAACTGCAAGTAAATCCTTTACGGGCTTCTTAGCTTCCCCTGGCGAGGGCAATGGGGATTTTGCCTGTCTGATACTGATGGAACTTTTCTGAACCGGTTCCTGAGCAAAAACGTATGATTGCCAAAGCAGAATCAGTAGAAGTATGTATTTTAAAAATCGTATAGTGCCCAAATCTAAAGAATTAGATCGTTTTTTTAAACCAAATTTCATTGCCCGGTTTGTAGGGCAAAAGTAAAAAATCCTACCGGACTAAAAGGGTTCATTGATAAATAATTTAATCTTCTATTTTTGTATACGTTTGCATAAAAGCTATGAGGTCAATTTTGGATAAAATGTCAGCTATCAGGAAGAAATTTGTTCTTCAGAACTGGGTTTGCCTATTCATTATCTTTTTTTGTGTTAATCCGACAGTTGTGGCCTTGCGCGTGAATGGTCCTGTAACCAAAACAGTGGTGATTGATGCCGGTCATGGTGGAAAAGATCCGGGTTCTATAGTCGGAGCTGCCAAAGAGAAAAATATTGTATTAGACATTGCCCTTAAGCTTGGAAGGCTAATCAGGCAAAATCAAAAGAACATCAAAGTTGTATATACCAGAGATGGGGATTATTATGTTCCTTTAATGGACCGGGCCCAGATTGCCAATAAAATAAATGCGAACCTTTTTATTTCAATCCATGCTAATTATTGTGCCAGTCCGGCAATAAACGGAACAGAAACTTATGTATTGGGGCTGCACAGAACCGAAGATAACTTAAATGTGGCCAAAAAAGAGAATAGTGTCATCTTACTGGAAGACGATTACACAACCCGTTACGAAGGATTTAATCCTAACCTTTCAGAATCCTACATCATGTTTGAATTGATCCAGGATACTTATTTGGATCAAAGTTTAAAGTTCGCAACCATTTTACAATCTAATTTCAAAAATCAGGCCCAAAGACATGACCGGGAAGTCCGACAAGCAGGGTTCCTCGTCTTACGAGAGACCGCGATGCCAAGTGTCCTTATTGAAACCGGTTATTTAAGCAACAAAAAAGAGAACAGTTTCCTCCTTTCAGATAGTGGAAGAAGCGAGATTGCACACTCTATTTATGGATCTTTGGTTAAATACCTGAATAAGATTGATGCGAAAAACGAAAACACATTTACAGTTGATAACGCAACATCTGATAATAAAGTGACCTATGCCATCCAATTAGGGGTCTTTTCAAAGAGGATTGGTTTGGATTCCAAAGTATTTAAGGGAATATCACCCATAAAAGAGTTGATAAATAACGGAAAATACAAATATTTATGTTACGAGTCAGGGACATTAAATGAAACAAAGGCTTATCTTAGTGCTGTGACTAAATTTTTTCCGGATGCATTTATTGTTTCAGTTAAGAACAACCAAACCAGGATGATCTGGGATGGCAAACGCAAAAAATGAAGGCATCACCAATAACTTGGTTGATCCGCGCTACATGCAAAATTTGTTTTTAATTGCACATGAAATCGAAGATCAGCGAAGCCAATACCCAGATATACCTTTTCAGTTGGGGTGAATATTGTCTCATGGGTATTTCATTTGATTTAAATCCTCTATACCTTTGCAACATATTTAAACAACCATCCCTTCCTGATCAATTTAATGAGGTGAGTTTGTTGTTTTAAAAGTATTCAGTTATTAAATAAAATTGCAGCCTGTGAAAATTTCAAAGACGTCTAAAATTGGTATCGTATTGGTTATCAGCTTCACGGTATTAGTTTGGGGGATCAATTTTTTGAAAGGTCGCGATATTTTCAGGACAGAAAAGGTATACATAGCGCGATACAAGAATGTAAGTGGACTGGAAGCATCCACCGTCGTTCAACTCAACGGTTTAAAGATAGGTTATGTAAGGGAAATCTATTTTGCCGAAGATTTATCAGGAGATCTGATCGCAAAAATTGCTGTTTTTAATAAATTCCCGTTGCCCGTTGGGACTACAGCAGAAATCGCAAGTAGCGATCTTTTGGGCTCGAAGATTGTCAAATTAAATTTGGGTAAATCCGCTCAGTTTTATCACCACAACGACACAATCCCAACCAAGATTGAATCTGATTTTATGAGTCAGGTCTCCGAACAAATTGCGCCTATCAAAGCTAAAGCCGAGAGGTTGATTGTATCGCTGGATTCAATTGTGTCGGGAGTTTCTATTTTATTAAACAGTGAATCAAGAAGGAGCATCAATAAAAGCATCGAACAGATTAGCCTGACAATGGAAAATCTCGAACGGATTTCCAACGATTTAAGCGTTGTGGCGAGCGAACAGAAAAATAATCTCTCCGCATCAATCGTTAACCTCAAAAATCTTACTGAAAATTTGAACAATGATTCTAAGTCTTTGGGTATTGTTTTAAATAATTTTTCGACCATCAGTGACTCAATCAATCCCGCCGAATTAAAATCGACTTTGCATCATTTAAACAAGTCTGTTGCCGGACTCGAAACAATTCTCACCAATATAAACGAATCAAAAGGATCTCTTGGACTTCTGGTAAGAGATTCGACTTTGTATGCCCGTTTGGCAGAATCAAGTGAAAATTTAAACCAGTTGCTTGTTGACCTGAAAAAGAACCCCCATCGTTATTTGAAATTTTCTGCTTTTGACTTTGGAAAAGAAGTTTATCTCACCCCCAAGGCAACTTTCAAGATTAATGAAAATATCGACTTTAAAGTTTTTTTATTCAGTACAAATGTTAAAATCCCTTTAGAATCCTCTGTATTCCAAGGAATTAGCAATTTAAGTGAAGTTCAAGAAGGATCGAAATTTTTTTACTTTGCAGGCGAAGATAAATCGTATGAAAAAATTAGAACGATTCTAAATAATGTGCAACTCTCTTTTCCTCAGGCATCTTTAAAAGCCTACCAGGGTAAAGAAGAAATATCTTTGAAAAAAGCTTTAAAAATTTGTTCAAAGTGATGGTTGAATTAATCTTTTTAATTAATTTAACCCAACGAAAAAAAATTGATTTTTTAAATTTTTTGTCATCCGGTAAAAAATTAAACATCAAAAATTTTAAGGATTAAACAATTATGAAGTATCATTCAATCAGTGTTTTGGCCTTAAATATTTTCTATCTAATTGATTATCAATTAGATGACATTTTTAAAGAATTTATTAGATTGATTATTACTAATTTAAACAATGAAAATAATAACACGATTTTATTCAGCGTGATCTGTTTCCGGGAAAGACTATTTGAAAACAATTTTTAATTCAATTTTTTTAACCGCAGCCTAGATGGAGAGAGATCACGTGTCAATATGGGATAGTTGTTTAAGGATTATCAAGGACAATGTCCCTAATATAAGTTACAGAACCTGGTTTGAACCTATTGTTCCTTTAAAGCTCGAGAACAATATTCTAACTATTCAGGTCCCAAGTCCGTTCTTTTACGAGTATCTCGAAGAACAGTACATCGATATTTTGAGAAAAACGCTGAGAAAAGAGTTGGGAACAGGCGCAAAACTTGAATACAATGTGGTAGTCGATAACAATAATAGTGTAAACAACAAGCCTTACACAATTAAGTTGCCAACCAACCAAAACAACAATTTAAAAAATAAACCAGTTTCAGCTATTCTTCCATCGGACGAAACTGGAATCCGGAATCCTTTCGTTATCCCTGGCATTCAAAAAATTCAGATTGATTCCCAGTTAAAGTCTGACAACACATTTGACAATTTTATTGAGGGGGAATGCAACCGTTTGGCAAGAAGCGCCGGTTATGCGGTGGCACAAAAGCCTGGTGGTACTGCATTTAACCCATTAATGTTATATGGAAACTCAGGTCTGGGGAAAACACATTTAGCCCAAGCTATTGGGATTGAAGTAAAAGAAAGGTACCCTGATAAGATTGTGCTTTATGTCAACGCCAATAAATTTTTCATACAATTTTCAGAAGCTACCCGCAACAATTCCCGTAACGATTTTCTTCATTTTTATCAGATGATTGATGTTCTGATCATTGATGATGTTCAGGAATTTGCCGGGAAAGAGAAAACACAGGAAACCTTCTTCCATATATTTAATCACTTACATCAATCAGGCAAACAACTGATCTTAACATCCGATAAGTCCCCGATCGAATTAAAGGGAATGGAGCAACGACTTCTCTCCCGTTTCAAGTGGGGCCTAACAGCTGACCTTCAAGTCCCTGACTTTGAAACAAGGATGAATATTCTTAGAAAAAAAATTTACAAAGATGGCATCGTCATCTCTGAAGAAGTTTTGGAATATATTGCTTCCCATATCAATAGTAATGTAAGGGAACTTGAAGGTGCCTTGATCTCCCTTTTGGCACAGGCTACCCTGAACAAAAAAGAAATCACGCTTGATCTGGCGATTAAAATGATTAACAAGCTGGTTAACAATACAAAAAGGGAGTTGACCATCGATTATATATCAAAGGTGGTCTCAGACTATTTTTGCATTCCGGTAGATTCACTATCTGTAAAAACCAGAAAGAGAGAAATCGTACAAGCCAGACAAATTGCCATGTACTTTTCTAAAAATCTCACCCAATCCTCACTTGCCACAATCGGTTCACAAATTGGGGGAAAAGATCATGCCACCGTTCTTCATGCCTGTAGAACCGTGACAAACCTTAAAGAGATAGATAAAAATTTTAGGCTGAGTATCGACGAGATTGAAAATAAATTGAAAATGTAATTTTCGAATAAGCAGACTGGAAAGTTTGCTTTTTTTATTTTAATAAACATGTTTTGAGTATTTTAAGTATATGAAAGATGCTTCTTGACACCTATTTGACCATTGCTCAACCATCCGAAGGATTGTACAAGGAGAAAGGAAGCAAGTTTCTTTCTTTTGCCTATCCTGTCAAGAATGAGGATGAGATCAAAGTGATTCTTGCAGGTATCAAAAAAGAACATTTTTCGGCCAGGCATTGTTGTTATGCCTGGAGCCTTGGAATAGGACACGAAAGATACAGGGTAAATGACGACGGAGAACCCTCAGGAACAGCCGGGCGCCCTATCTTCGGTCAAATACAGTCAAATGGGTTAACCAATATACTCCTTGTTGTTGTCCGCTATTTTGGTGGGACATTATTGGGTGTAAGCGGTCTTATTCAGGCGTACAAGCTGGCAGCAAGTGATGCCATCTCAAATGCCGGGATCGTCACTCAAACAATTGAACATTTATTGGAAGTTAAATTTGAATATTCGGCTATGAACACCCTGATGCTTTTAATCAAGGATGAGCAATTAGAAATTTTCAGTTCCCAATTTGACCTTCGTTGTTTCATCCAGGTAAAGGTGAGAGCAGCCAAGTTGGAAGAAATCATAACCAAGATCGAAAAAATTGAAGGGATGAATTCTTGTGAAATAAATCAGAATTAAAAGCTTAAAAGTTTATACCAATTGATTATGAACCAAAAAAGTTTAATCTCAATCACGGATTTTTCAAAAGAGGAGTATTTGAAAATCATGGAGCTTTCTCAAAAATTTGAAGACAATCCAAATCAAACGTTGTTGAAAGGAAAGGTGATTGCAACGCTGTTTTTCGAACCCTCTACACGAACCAGGCTTAGTTTTGAAACAGCAATTAACCGCTTAGGCGGTAAAATTATCGGATTTTCAGATTCCAATTCCTCCAGCGTATCCAAAGGTGAAACACTGCATGATACCATTAAAATGGTGAGTAACTATGCGGACATGATAATCATGCGACACCCATTGGAAGGGAGTGCCCGGTATGCAGCAGAAATCGCAGATGTACCGGTTATCAATGCCGGGGATGGGG
>JAMDDG010000341.1:11213-21471 GCA_023488865.1 Bacteroidota bacterium
TAAGATGTTTCAACCCCAAATGTATCACCAATGCTGAAAATGTTCCGACGAAATTTCAGATTATCAATGACAAACCTATTGAGATGAAGTGCTATTATTGTGAGAAAATAACCTACGAAAACGAAATAAAGATCAAATAACAAGGGAGGATGGAGCACCATTTTACAGCCGTAGACATTGATTCACACGCTTATGCCCCTTTTTCAAAGGAAGATGATCTGTTTCTGTCAGCAATTGCGGAACGACTTGCTGAATATTTTTAGCGAATACGGTCTATCGATTTCACAAGACGTTCATCTTTCACCATTCCCCTAATTGCAAGATAGACAAAAATGGCAGCTATCAATGGAAAGGCAAGATAAATTTTCAAGGAATATCCACCACCCAGAATATCGTTACTTCGATAAATAGAAATATAGCTGAAGAGCGTTAATCCCAATAGAAGAAAAACAACAATTGTGGAGAGCCTCATTTGCAGTACCCTGTTCTTGAATAGAAATATGATCAGACTGTTTGTCCCGAGTATTAAACAGGCTAAAATAAATAAAAGCCAGGCACCTTCATCGATCTTTCCCCCTGCTGGCCCTTCAGAAACAAGTCCGGATAAACCGAAACTATAAAGACTACCATCTTTCCCCACCATTTCGGAAAAGGGTACAAAAAAAAGAAGTGCCATCAGTAAATCAGCAACAATAAGATATAGGGTCTGAATTCTTTGAATCATATAAGAATATTATTTGATGCAAAATTAAAAATATTCAGGATCATCCTACTTTTTTTTACCTTTGAACTACACCAATTAATACGATCATGAGAATCATTGAACCTTCAGAACTGATCATCAATCCGGATAACTCTATTTTTCATCTTCACATGAAACCGGAGCAATTAGCTGAAAATATAATTCTGGTAGGTGATCCTGGCAGGGTTGAGATGATTGCCGGCTTTTTGGACAAAATAGAATCACAAACTGAAAACCGTGAGTTTGTATCTGCAACAGGCCGATACGGATTAAAAAGGATTACCGTTCTTTCAACTGGTATTGGTACTGACAATATTGATATCGTTCTTAATGAATTGGATGCACTGGCAAATATTGATCTTCAGACAAGACAAGTAAAAAAAATATCTAAATCTTTGAATATCATAAGGATAGGAACATCCGGCGGTTTGCAGGGCGATATACCTGTGGATGCTTATCTCGCTTCAAGAAAGGCAATTGGGTTTGACGGGCTGCTGAATTTTTATGATCGCCGCAATGAAATTTCGGATCTGCCTTTCGAAAAAGCATTTAAATCTTTCGTAGGGTGGAACGCGCTCCTTCCCTCCCCCTATGTTGTTGAAGCAGATTATGCGCTTTTCGATAAAATAGTTGATAGCGATTTTACTCCCGGAATAACAATTTCAGCCCCTGGGTTCTATGGCCCACAAGGACGGGAACTCAGACTAAAAATTGTAGATTCCCTCATCAATGAAAAAATTGAGGCTTTCAGATTCGAGGAACAGCGAATTACCAACTATGAGATGGAGTGCTCAGCCATTTATGGATTAAGCAAATTGTTAGGACACAAAGCATTAACGGTTTGCATCATTATTGCAAACCGGGTTTCAAAAGAGGCAAACGAAAATTACAAACCAGTTATGGTTAAGTTGGTAAAAAAAGTGCTTGACAGAATCTGATATGGCTACCCCGGAACCCACTATTGACGCATTGATCTCTCTTTTGGATGATCAGGATGAACTGGTCTTCAATTCGGTGAAAAAGGAGTTGCTTTCACTTGGACCGGAGGTGCTGCCCAAACTCGAGGATTCACTTCTGACGGTCGATTCTGACGAGCATAGAGTAAAATTAGAAGAGATTATTTTCCATTTCAAAGGGGAAATGTTGATAGATCGGATGAAGTTTTGGATCAATGACGAAAATAGAACATTGTTAGACGGGTGGATTTTGGTTTCATCCATCCATCATCCCAGTATTTCAAAAGAAAAAATAGAAAACAGTATTCAGAAAATTTACCGGGATGTCTGGTTGGAAATTTCTGAATCAATGACCTCTTTGGAGAAAGTGGCCGTTATCAACCACATTCTTTTTAAGACTTATCTTTTTGATATTTCAGACAATGATGCCCCCAAGGTAGAAAACATTGTTATAGATAAACTTCTCTTTTCCAAAATCGGTGATGTTTATTCCTTAACCATTCTTTATCTGATTATTGCGCATAATATACATCTTAATCTTCTTCCAATTATGCTGGCCAATAAATTATTGTTGGTTTATGAAGACAACATAGCTGCTTCCCTTGCTTTTGGAACTGCCTCTGAAAAATATCTCTTTTATATCAATGTTGCGCACCGGGGATCTGTCATTAGTCCCAAAGAGGTACAGTTCCTCTACGATAAGTCTCAAAAATACGGGAAAGTGGTTACCAGAATTGAATCTGATATAAGTCTGATTAAAAAGCTGATAAATCTGATGTATCTAATCTATTCCGATGATAATGAGCAGGATAAGCTCTTCTTAACTGAAAAAATATTGTCACTGCTGGAAAACTATTAAATGCAACGGCCATCCCAAAAGAATGGCCGTTGTCTATGATAGATGAATCAAATTATTTACTTGTCGGCAAACTCTTCCTGCTATTTTGCATAATTGACAGCTCTCGTTTCACGAATTACCGTGATTTTAACCTGACCGGGATAGGTCATCTCATCCTGAATCTTCTTGGCAATATCGTATGACAAACTTTCGGCTTCAGCATCGGTCATCTTGTCACTTCCAACAATTACCCTCAATTCACGTCCTGCCTGAATTGCATATGTTTTTGTAACTCCCGGATACGAGAGTGCCATATTTTCAAGATCATTCAATCTTTTAATATAGGATTCAACCGCTTCGCGCCGGGCTCCGGGCCGTGCACCTGAAATTGCATCGCAGGCCTGGACCAGTGGCGCCAATAATGTTTCCATTTCGACTTCTTCGTGGTGAGAGCCAATAGCATTACAAATATCCGGTTTTTCCTTGTATTTTTCTGCAAGTTTCATACCCAGAATAGCATGAGGTAATTCGGGTTCGTCATCCGGCACTTTTCCTATGTCGTGCAAAAGGCCCGCCCGTTTGGCTTTTTTGGGATTTAATCCCAGTTCTGCAGCCATGATTGCACAGAGATTAGCAGTTTCACGAGAGTGTTGCAAAAGATTCTGTCCGTAGGATGAGCGGTATTTCATTTTACCAATCAAACGGATCAATTCCGGATGCATTCCATGAATACCTAAGTCGATGGTGGTACGCTTTCCGGTTTCAATAATTTCTTCTTCAACCTGTTTCTTAACTTTATTGACCACCTCTTCAATTCTTGCAGGGTGTATTCGTCCGTCAGTTACCAATTGGTGAAGGGCCAATCGGGCAATTTCGCGGCGAACGGGATCAAAACCGGAAAGAACAATCGCTTCAGGAGTATCATCCACAATTATTTCAACGCCAGTAGCAGCTTCCAGCGCACGGATATTGCGTCCCTCACGTCCGATGATCCGACCTTTGATTTCGTCACTTTCAATGTGAAAAACCGTAACCGCATTCTCGATTGCAGTCTCAGAGGCCACCCTCTGGATGGATTTAACAATAATCTTTTTAGCCTCTTTGTTCGCATTCATTTTGGCTTCATCCATGATTTCCTGGATGTAAGACATCGCCTCTGATTTGGCTTCATTTTTCAACGAATCAATCAATTGCGTTTTTGCTTCATCAGCAGAAATACCTGAGACAGCTTCCAATTGATCAATTTGCCTCTTGTGCAATCGCTCCAGTTCTTCATTTTTCTGCTCAATCAACTCCAACTGGGCGCTTAGGGTCTCCCTTAAAGCATCGGCTTCCATTTTGGCCGTTTCTGACTCTTTAATTTTCCTTTGAAGTTCTTCTTTGCGTTGCAAATGAATGGCTTCTCTTTGCTTTAATTTATTTTCTGCACTAAGGATCCGTTGGTTGCGATCGTTGATATAGAGATCATGATCGGCTTTTAATTGGATGAACTTTTCTTTAGCCTGGATGGCTTTTTTTTCTTTGATGATTTCCGACTGGATTTCAGCTTCTTTCAGCAAATTCCGGCTTTTTTTAAGGAGTAGAACTTCCCATAAAAAATAGGATCCCACACCTCCAGCCAGGACTGCAACCAAGCCTACTATAATTGTAATGTTCATATAGAAAAAATTATTACGTTAAAAAAAAACCGCATTCCCAATCTCCTCAATCGGCAGTAAACCAATGAAAGAGAATAAGATGCGGTAAAAAATATGAATAAACTATATTATATTTTCCTTTTCAATAAATTCTGCCAAAAAGTCGTTCATTCGTTCTAACTCTTCAACGATAGGCGAATACCCGATTTGCTTCTCGCTGTCAAATTTTTGAATCACAAATTGCAAAGTAGCCATCGCCAGACAATCCTGGACATCTTTTGAAGGATACCTTTGTTTGTACTGAACTACCTTATCGTTGATAATCTTCGCTGCCCTTCGAATGTTCTCCTCCTCTTTTCTTTCAATCCGAAGCGGATACATCCGATCGGCTATATTAATGTTAATCGAAAGTTTATCATCCATAGCAGGCGGATTACTTATTTAAAAGTGAAATACATTTATCAATCTCCCGCACCAACCTATTTATCTTAATTTTGGCCTCATGCGAATCATCATTCGCTCCAGTCAAAGATTTAGCAAACTTTAAATCCTCCATTTTTTTGGTCAAATCCTGATTAGAAATAGTCAGTAAATTGATCTGTTCATTCAAGCGCGTTTTCTCTTCAAAAAGCAATTGACGTTCAACTTTCATCTTTTGATGTAAGCCAATCAACTTATCGAGTCTTTCTTTAAATTCTCGTAATAAAAGAGTTTCGCGCTCCGTCATGTTCAAGGATTACTGTTACAAAGTTAACATTAAAATCAATATACCAAAATTTTGACACTTACAATATCGGCGTTTGAAACAAAGTTTGCTACTTTAGCCACATTGATCACAATATAATCATGTACATCAAAATAATTACGCTATCGCTACTTTTTTCCCTTATAAATCCCCTTTGGGGACAATCCGTAAGTAAATCGGCCTACATTTCCCCAATTAAACCCCCTTTTTCTTTCTCGGGCGGCTTTGGCGAATTACGCAGAAACCATTTTCATACAGGACTTGATTTCCGCACTGCCGGCCAAATTGGGTTTCCGGTATATGCCGTAGAAGAAGGTTACATAGCACGTGTCTCAGTCTCTCCTGCCGGTTACGGACATGCCTTGTATCTTCTGCATCCGGACGGCCATACAACCGTATATGGCCATCTCTCCCGTTTTCATCCAAAAATTGAAAATTACCTAACCAGTCAACAATACCTGCTCAAACAATTTGCGGTGGATCTAACAGTTCCCGAAGGTTTATTCTCCTTTAAAAAAGGGGAAATTATTGCCTGGTCAGGAAATACTGGAAGTTCAGGAGGGCCACATCTGCATTTTGAAATCAGGGATACACGATCTGAAAAACCTCAGAACCCACTGTTCTTTCTTTCAGGAATCCACGATAACAGTGCCCCCCGAATCACATCACTCTACCTATATCCGCTTTCTGAGAACAGTCAAGTTAACAGAAGTGCGAACAAACAAAGGGTTGAAACAATTTCATCCGGTAAAAATACCAGATTAAAAAATCTACATGCAATTGAAGTCTTCGGTGAGATCGGATTAGGTATCCAATCAGATGACGACTTTAACGGCGTTGGATTCAAATGCGGAATTTATTCAGCCGAAATGTATCTCGACGGTAAACCGGTATTTTCTTTTAAAATGGATCATCTGGCTTTCGATCAGGGAAGATTTGTAAACAGCCACATCGACTATGAAGAATTAATAAAAAACAGGCGTTGGGTTCACAAGCTATACTTGCAACCAGGAAATAAGTTGGATATTTATCATACCATCGCTAACCGGGGAATTTTGAAGATGACCGACGGCCAAACGCACACCGTTAAGGTCATTGTCGCGGATGCTTACCAGAATACCAATGAATTCAAATTCAAACTGATATCCAAAAAATCTGCAGTCCCGGTTCAGAAAGAGAACTTCACCCGGTTATTTTACTTCGACAGACCAAATAATTTTGAAAACAAGGAAGTGAAAATTCAAATTCCTGAGGGCGCATTGTATGATCAGCTTAAATTTAATTATCATTCAAGTACGAAAACTGGATTTATCTATTCAAAGATCCATCATGTTCATAATCCTTATGTGCCTGTTCATAAATCCTACAATTTATCAATAAAAACCCTGGCAATCCCTCCCAAATATCAGGGCAAAGCGTTGATTGTATTGGTTGGCCCTACCGGGAGACGTACATCAATTGGCGGAGAGTATGCCGATTCATGGGTAACTGCCCACCCTCTGGTATTTGGGGACTTTGGGGTTGTTCTTGATACCATACCTCCAAGAACACAATCACTTAGTATTAAAGACAATAAAACACTGACCAACCCTTCAAAAATCGAATTTAAGATTTCAGATAATCTGTCAGGAATAAAATCTTATGAAGGGGAGATAGATGGAAATTGGGTCCTGTTTGAATATGATGCCAAGACAGGGATGTTAGTATATACAATTGATAAGAACAGGCTCGTTTTGGGTAAGAAGCACAGGTTAAACCTGAAAGTGGTGGATGAAAGAAAAAACGCGACAGAATACAAGGCTAATTTTTATTTATAAAACGTTTATCGTGTTATGGAATTGGAAGATATGATAAAACTCATTAAAAAAAGGTTGTTTGAAGCTATTCTAACCTGAATGGATAGAACTAATTTTTTATTTTTGTCGAAATTGAATTTAAAATGAAGCAATGAAAAAAATCGGAATATTTATCGTATTAATTATCAGCATAATACAATTTAATCAGGTTAATGCCTGCACCAATTTTTTGATTTCCAAAGGCGCATCGGCTGATGGAACCCCCATGATTACCTATGCAGCCGACTCCCACACCTTGTACGGAGAACTTTATTACTGGCCGGCAGCTAATTACAAAACCGGAACAATGGTGGATGTTTATGAATGGGATACCGGTAAATTTATGGGGAAAATCCCACAGGCAACTCATACTTATCAGGTTGTTGGTAACATGAACGAGCACCAGCTTTCCATTGGTGAAACCACTTTTGGCGGAAGAAAGGAACTGGCTTCGCAAACCGGCGCAATCGTTGATTACGGTAGCCTGATTTACCTGACATTACAAAGGGCTAAAAATGCCAGGGAAGCAATCAAGGTTATGGGCGAGCTGGTTAAGGAGTATGGATATGCCTCAAGTGGTGAATCCTTCTCAATTGCAGATTCGGAGGAGGTTTGGATCCTGGAAATGATTGGAAAGGGCGAAGGCAATAAAGGGGCTGTCTGGGTTGCCCGGAAAATCCCTGATGGATATATCTCAGGGCACGCCAACCAAGCCCGGATCACCCAGTTTCCATTGGACAATTCAAAGGAATGCCTTTATTCCCCGGATGTCATTTCATTTGCCAGGGAAAAAGGGTGGTTCAAAGGGACAAACAGCGAGTTTAGTTTTTCTGATACCTACGCACCGGTTGAGTTTGGCGGTGCCCGTTTTTGCGACGCCCGTGTATGGGCCGGCTTCAATAAGGTAAACAAAGATATGGGCAAATACGAAAAGTATGTCCTCGGGGAAATTACTTACGACAAAAATAAATATGCCACCAACCGTATCCCGCTCTGGATCAAACCAGATGCACCGCTTACCCTGGAAAATGTATTCAGTCTGATGCGCGACCACTTCGAAGGTACCGTATTGGATATGACCAAAGATCTTGGGGCTGGGCCTTATCAACTCCCCTATCGTTGGCGCCCGTTAACCTGGAAAGTTGATTCGGCCGTTTATTGCCACGAAAGGGCCATCTCTACGCAACAAACAGGTTTTTCTTTTATCGCCCAGGGCCGTTCGAATCTACCCGATCCAATTGGCGGGGTCCTTTGGTTTGGCGTAGATGATACTTATTCAACCTGTTACATGCCAGTATATTGCGGTATTAACCAAGTTCCGAACTCACTAAAAGTTGGCAACGGAGACTTCCTGACCTGGTCCGAAACTTCAGCTTTCTGGACATTTAATACTGTTGCAAATTTTTGTTACCTGCGATACAACGATATGATCAAAGACGTTCAAAAGGTGCAATCACGTAAGGAAAAAGAGTTTATGAACAGCATCAAAGCAACTGATCAGAAAGCATTGGATTACTGGAATAAAGGAGATAAAAAAAATGCCATTAAGACTTTAACTGCTTATTCTGTCAACCAGGTGGAAACTACCGTGAAAGATTGGAAAGAGCTTGGGCATTACTTAATTATCAAATATAAGGATGGGAATATTATGAAGGAGAAGGACGGGAAATTTGAAAGAAATAAATATGGTAAATTACCTGCAGAGCCATTGCAACCTCCTTATCCTGATTCGTGGTACCGGATGATCATTAACAACAACAAGGAGCATTTTAAAGCAGTGGAGGAATGATGGTTCAAATTCCCAAAACAAGTGCCATTTTACTTCCTGACGCTTTCCCGTTAAGGCGGGGAGTTACACTTGTTTTTTTGGCCTTTCTTTTTTCTTTCTCAAACTCTTACGGGAAAGACAGGGAGCTAAATTACCTGAAAAACGGAGTTTCATTTACCTTACCAGGAGACTGGAAGACGATCTCGGATGAAGCTTTGCCGGATAAAGGATATTATTATTCTGCAGAGAGTACCGGCAAAAAGGCTACAGGGCTTTTCACCTTAGTAACCATCAACAACGAAGAGAATCCGGTTAAAGCGCTTTTAGTCCAACAGAAAAACATGAAGGATGAGGCAATTTACAAAGATTCCGGTATTGAATTTACGGCGATTGAAAACAGTCGATTTGGCAGTCTGGATGCCAAAAAAGTGACTTACGAAGCGGTGGTTAAAAGCATCAAAGTTTCCGGAACAATCTATTGTTTTAACTGTTCCGAGAAAACATACCTCCTCTTTTTTCAATCTGGTATCGATGAACTTAAAAATAACCTAAAAGTTTTTAGGCTGATAGAAATAACATTTGCGTGCAGATAAAAAAAGCCCGGAAAAATTTCCGGGCTTTTTTTATTAATTAGCGGGAATACTTAGTATTTGAATACCTTTCCTCCGCAAATTACTTCCTGAAGTTTTTCATCAAAAGTAGCACGCAATCCGGTGCGGTAAGCAGCATTCGCCATAATGATCGCAATGGCATGACTGTAACCGGCTTCTATTGGCGCGTGGGTTTTTTCGCGTGACCTGACGCACTGCATCCAGTTCAACATGTGAGCAGAAGTTGAAGGATCCTTGCTGGTGTCAGCTCCGGTCGCCATGGCAACTTTTGGCAATTCAAAAGCCTGAAGCAGATTGGCCTTCATTTCCATCTCTTTGGCATCCCTTTCACGCAATCCGCCATCAGAAGTTACTTTGTTGGTATCCAGGTTCAGCATACCACCATTGGAGTAATACAACTCTTTTGTACCACCGGCACTGTTGCTGAATCGTGAAGTATAGACAACCTGGAAACCCTTTTTGTCATCACCGTAATCAAAAACTGATGTCAGTGTATCCGCGTTTGACCTGCCGTCTTTCCATTGGTAAATACCTCCGTTGGTAGCAACACTGCGGGGATGGGCCAAACCGGTGAACCAGTGAACGGTATCAATCTGATGGCACATCCATTGTCCCGGAATACCGGAAGAATAAGGCCAGAAAAGTCTGAATTCCAGATATTTTCGTGGGTCCCAGTCTGCCTGTGGCCGATTCAACTGGAACCGTTTCCAGTCGGTATCGGCTTCTCTAAGCTGTTTAACGGTTTCAGGCCTTCTCCAACGACCGGGCTGGTTTACGTTCCAACTCATTTCGACCATCACGATATCCCCAAATTTACCTGATCTTAAATACTCATTCGCCGCAATATAGTTGGCAGTACTTCTTCTTTGTGATCCGATTTGGACTACTGTGTTGTTTTTATGACAAGCGTTCAATCCGGCTTTGGCGTCTTCCATTGTTTCCGCGAAAGGTTTCTCGCAATAGGCATCTTTCTTGTGGTTTGCTGCTTCTGTAAGGTGTGAAGCATGTGCAAAATCCGGAGAACTGATAATAACCGCATCAACGTCCTTGCGTTCGTAAAGTTCATCGTTATTGCGGCACAAATCTACATCCCAACCAGCTTTCGCTTTGATAAATGCTTTCCCCT
>JAMDDG010000153.1 GCA_023488865.1 Bacteroidota bacterium
GGTTCATGGGGGTACAGATCGGTTATTCGCTTCAAAACGGAAATACCAGCAGGATACTCTCCGCCCTTGGCTCCGATGTGGAACACCTGAGTTACTTCTGGCTGGCAGCGCCTTTGGCCGGATTAATTGTACAGCCTATCATCGGGCTCTCCAGCGACAAGACCTGGACCCGTATGGGAAGGAGAATCCCATTTATCCTGGCAGGGGCCATCGTTTCTGCCCTGGCGATGTTCTTTATGCCCAATTCGGAATTCTTCGCGCACCTGCTGCCACCCCTGTTTTTTGGCGCCGCTATGTTGTTGCTGATGGATACCTCTTTCAACGTCACCATGCAGCCTTTCCGATCGCTGGTAGGCGATATGGTATCGGAAGAACAGCGAAATATCGGCTTTTCCATCCAGGCATTTCTGATTAATGCCGGCGCAGTAGTGGGATCAATCCTGCCATTTCTTCTTACCTGGCTGGGCGTTTCCAATGTACCCCATCCCGGAGAGAAGGTGGCCCCTACCGTGATTTGGGCCTTCTATTTTGGCGGTGGGGCCCTGCTGTTAAGTGTGCTTTGGACCAGTTTCACTACCAAAGAATACCCACCCGAAGAGTACGCCAAATACCACAATCTGGGTACAGAAGAAAAAAAGAAGAGTTCTTTCCTTACTTTATTGAAAGATACGCCCAAGACAATGCTGCAACTTGCTTTCGTTCAGTTTTTCTCCTGGTTTTCCCTTTTTCTGATGTGGGTCTATACTACTCCCGCGGTAGCTCAAAACGTCTGGAATACCCTACCGGGAGATTCTACCTCAGCAGGGTACAATGAGGCAGGAAATTGGGTTGGCGTTATCTTTGCTGTTTACAGCCTCTTCGGCGCCCTGTTTTCTATGGTAATGGCCCGTTTGGCTACCCGTTTTGGCAGAAAACCCATCTACCTCTCTTCCTTAATTGCAGGAGGTATTGGCTTGTTCTCCATGGTTTTCGTCAAAGACCAATATGGATTAATTGCCTCCATGCTGGGTGTCGGTATTGCCTGGGCAGCCATTCTGGCCATGCCTTACGCGATGCTTTCAGCCTCTCTCCCCGCTGAGAAAATGGGTGTCTACATGGGGATTTTCAATGCAACAATCACCATTCCCCAAATTACTGCCGGATTATTAGGCGGTGCATTACTATCCCTTTTGGGTGGCCATGCGGTTTACATGCTCGGACTCTCCGGCGCCTGTATGGTTGCTGCCGGAATTTCCGTGATTTTTATCAAAGAGAAAAAATATCCTAAGGAGATCTGAACGTGCAAATAAAAGCTTGTCTTTTCGATCTGGACGGGGTCATCGTCGACACCGCGAAATACCACTTCATCGCCTGGAAAGAGATGGCGGCCGGCCTGGGTTTCGACTTCACCGAAAAGGAAAATGAACTATTGAAGGGTGTGAGCCGGATGCGCTCTCTCGATATCCTGCTTGAGATTGGGAAAATCACCAAAACCGGGGAGGAAAAACTCCGGCTTGCCGAACAGAAAAATCAGCGTTACCTCGAATATGTCAATCAAATGACCGAGGAGGAAATCCTGCCGGGAGTCGCAAAGTTTATTGACGATCTCAGAAGCAACGGCGTTCTCATTGCACTGGGTTCGGCCAGTAAAAATGCCCCACTGATCATGGAACGAATTCACCTCGCCGAAAAATTCGATGCGATCGTGGATGGGAATTCCGTTACCAAGGCAAAACCCGACCCTGAAGTGTTTTTGAAATGTGCCGAGCTGCTAAAGGTTAAGCCTCATGAGTGCGTGGTGTTTGAAGACGCTCAGGCCGGTATCGAAGCGGCCCTGAACGGCGGGATGAAAGTGATCGGAGTCGGATCCCCCGAAAATCTCTCTTTAGCAGATTACCTTATTCCCGGCTTTAAAAAATTAGACTACGAACTTCTATCTAAATGGTACAAATAGAGTTATGTGATATGAGATATGAGTTATGAGATATGAGATGAAGGGAAAGCTAAAAGCTTAATGAAAAAGATTCATTAAATGAACTGCAAATGAAGGACTACATCGTACACGACGGATGGAAAATCATCGAAGATGGATTTCATCCCGAACACAATAAAATCACGGAAAGCCTGATGAGCTTAGGCAACGGGCGCATGGGCCACCGGGCCAATTTCGAGGAGAAATATTCCGGTCCTACCCTACCGGGAAACTACGTGGCCGGGGTCTATTATCCGGATAAGACAAGGGTAGGCTGGTGGAAAAACGGATATCCCGAATATTTCGCCAAAGTGCTCAATGCTGCCAACTGGATTGGTATCGATATCAGGATCGGAAACACCGTGCTCGACCTTAATCAATGCAAGATATTGGACTTCAGGCGTGAACTGGATATGATGAACGGGTTGCTTTCGCGTACCTTTACGGCAGAACTTACAGATGGGAAACAGATTAACGTAACCACACAACGTTTTGTCAGCATTGCCCATTCCGAAATCGGGGCTATTCGCTATACGCTGGAAGCCCTAAACTTCAGCGAAAAAGTGGTCATCACCCCCTACATCGACTTTGACGTCATCAATGAGGATGCCAACTACGATGAAAAATTCTGGGATGAAGTGAATAAATCGGTGTCACACGGCGAAGGCTATGTCACGGCCGAGGTTAGAAAAACCTTCTTCCAGGTATGTACCGGCATGAAATTTAAACTGATGAAAAACGGAGAACCTTTTCGCTTTCATGCCGACTTCGAAGAACGCCAAAAATTTGTATCCAATATCATATCCTTGCAGATGGGGAAAGGCAGCCGCCTCACCATCGAAAAATATGGCGTAAATCTCTCTTCAGAATATTGTCCCAAAAATAAACTGAACGAAATCGCCGCACAACATCTCAATGCAGCCTATAAAAAGGGGTTTGATCGGCTTTTGCAGGATCACGCAGATTTGTGGCACAAAAAATGGGAAACCAGCGATATACTCATCAAAGGAGATGTGGCTGCCCAACAAGGAATCCGTTTCAATATCTTCCAGCTGCAACAGACCTACACCGGCGAAGACGAACGGCTCAACATCGGACCGAAAGGTTTTACCGGCGAAAAATATGGCGGCTCAACCTATTGGGATACAGAAGCTTATTGCATCCCCTTCTTTCTGGCTACCGCTCCCCGGCAAGTAGCTCAAAACCTGCTCTCCTACCGGCACAAACACCTGCAAAAGGCCATTGAAAACGGGGAGAAACTGGGTTTCAAAAATGGCGCCGCCCTCTATCCCATGGTCACGATGAACGGCGAAGAGTGCCACAACGAGTGGGAAATCACCTTCGAAGAGGTCCACCGCAACGGGGCAATTGCCTTCGCCATTTACGACTATATCCGTTACACCGGCGATACCGGCTACCTCCTCCCGAAAGGATTCGAAGTGTTATTGGCCATTTCCCGTTTCTGGTCGCAGCGGGTCAACTGGTCGGAGGACAAACAAAAATATGTGATGTTAGGCGTTACCGGACCCAACGAGTACGAAAACAACGTAAACAACAACTTTCACACCAACCGCATCGCTCAGTGGACCCTCAAATACACCCTGGAGGTAATTGATTTGCTCAAAAAAGAGCATCACAAAGCCTTTGCGCAACTGAAAGAAAAATGGAACTTTGATGAAGAAGCCGAAACCTCCCGCTGGAGGGATATCATCGAAAAGATCTATTTCGCTTACGACCCTTCCAGGGATATTTTCCTGCAGCAGGATGGGTTCCTGGATAAGGAATTGATCCCGGCCGCCGAGCTTCCCGCCAACGAACGTCCGCTCAACCAGAACTGGTCGTGGGACAGGATCCTGCGCTCACCTTACATCAAGCAGGCCGATACTCTGCAAAGCCTCTACCTTTTCGAAAATGAATACGACAAGGCAACCATCCAACGCCATTTCGATTTCTATGAGCCGCTGACCGTGCACGAATCCTCCCTGTCGCCCTGCATCCATACCATCCTTGCTTCAGCGATCGGCTATCCGGCAAAAGCCTATGAACTTTACCTCCGCACCTCACGCCTCGATCTCGACGATTACAACAACGACACCGAAGATGGTTGCCACATCACCTCGATGGGCGGGACCTGGATCGCATTTGTTCAGGGTTTTGGCGGCATGAGGGTGAAAAATGGGCGACTGCATTTCGCCCCTATCCTTCCTGATAAGTGGGAGGGCTACTCCTTTCTTATCAACTTCAGAAACACGATCCTCAAAATTGAGGTAAACAAACAGGAGGTTGTTTTTGATAACTATTCCGGTAACGAAATGGTAATCAGCATTTACGGAAAAGAATTTGTGCTGCCTTCTAACGGGGTCTGCTCATTGCCGTTGGCTTCAGCCAACGGAATTGAAATGCAATCAAGAACAGGCTTTAGCCAAACCTAATGATTCTTTGGCTAAAGCCGGATCCTACTATCACTAATTATCCGTTGGCTGAAGCCAACGGTAATGAAATAAGGAAAACTACCTTCATCCTTTATCATTTAAACTTTATTGAAATGAATTTAAACAGGTTTTAATTGAAACGTAA
>JAMDDG010000165.1 GCA_023488865.1 Bacteroidota bacterium
CTCATTGGCACTTGCAGCCAAAGGTATGCCTGCACCGCTTGCTTGCCTTACCCTGTTAACAACACCTGCCGTTTCCAACAATTCTAATGCTTCTTTCAGTTCTCTGGATCTAATTTCTTTATCAACCTGCGAATACACAAATTTTTGTCCAATCATCACCGGAACTGAATTGAAAACTTTTTTGAGATATTGATGTTTTGTCCTTCTTGCATATTTTGCAAAATCGTCGGCATATGTATCTAAAATTGAACGCTGAATTTTTTGGCAGGATAATATTTCCCTGTTCGTTATAAACTCCTGAACTACGGCAGGCATTCCCCCAACAATAAAATATTTACGAACATATTCAATAAGCTTTGTCTGGAGGCTTTCTGCTAAGTTGGCTAAGTTTGAATATTCATTCACGTAAGCACGCAGTTCTGATTCTCCTAAAGCAGTTAGAAATTCACCAAAGGAAAGAGGAGAAAGAAATAAATATTGAATACGCCCCACAGGCAATTTGAAATTTTCGGATGATAAAGTAAATTCCAGAAGTGATCCTGCGGCAACAATGTGAATATTAGGCATTTCTTCATAAAAATACCGTAACGAAGTGATCGCTCTCGGACACTCCTGAATTTCATCGAAAAAGAGTAAGGTTTTACCTGGTTCTGTTTTATTGCCGGTATATAAACTTATTTTTTCAAGAATTTCACGAGGATCATACGTGTTAAAAATGTCTTTGTATTCAGGATTCCGTTCAAAGTTTAGTGTAATAATAGAGTTGTACTCCCTTCTCCCAAACTCATTTATCAAGTAAGTCTTTCCTGTTTGCCTCGCACCCCGAACCAATAAAGGACGCCGATCTTGCTCCCTTTTCCAGACACATAAATATTTATAAACATCACGCTTCATGGTAATAAGCTATTTACAATAAATATATGGACATAATACAAGGCAAATATAGGCCAAAATTGGATATTTTCCAATGATTAAATTGAAAATTTTTGGTCATAATCCAGCCTAAATTACAAGATTATTTGTTTGGCCGTTAATCTTTACCTAATCTTTCATACGTATATAATTTGTTCTCATTGGCCGTATGGAACCCTCAATGCAATATTCATCTTCTTTTGAGAACTTTTGCTCATGAGGGTTTCATAAGAAAGGGTTCAATTCTATAGAAAAGGCTGCGACTTATTTATGTCATTGAAAAAAAGCTACAGTTTATTTTTCACTCAATTTTCTTACTTTTGCACAACAAAAGTCTCACCAAAAATTTCACCCATGTCATTTCTTTCAGATAAAGTGGTACTCGAAGGTTTAACCTTCGATGATGTGCTCTTAATACCCGGTTATTCCGAGGTGCTCCCCCGCGAGGTAAACATCTCGTCGCAATTTTCGCGCAACATCAAACTGAATACGCCCATTGTCTCTGCAGCCATGGATACCGTGACCGAATCTAAAATGGCCATTGCCATTGCCAGGGAAGGTGGCATCGGTGTCATCCATAAAAATATGACCATCGGGCAGCAGGCCAAACAGGTCAGTATCGTCAAAAGAGCGGAAAATGGAATGATCTTTGACCCGATTACCATTTCGAAGGATAAGCTGGTTGGGGATGTGCTGAAACTGATGGAGACCTATAAAATTGGCGGCATTCCGGTGATCGATGCAGAACGCCGCCTGGTCGGGATTGTGACCAACCGCGATCTCCGTTTTGAACGCAACCTGAACCGTCCCATTTCGGAGATAATGACTTCCCAAAACCTCATCACGACCGATATTACGACCGATTTGGAGAAAGCGTCCATGATCCTGCAAAAATATAAAATTGAGAAACTCCCGGTGGTTGACAACAACAACAAACTGATCGGCCTGGTTACTTACAAGGACATCACACAGGTCAAAGACAAACCCAATTCGTGCAAGGACGATAAAGGCCGGTTAAGGGTAGCAGCCGCAGTGGGTGTTACATCCGATACGATGGAACGCATCGAAGAGTTGGTGAAAGCCAATGTGGATGCCATCATCATTGATACCGCTCACGGGCATTCCCTCGGTGTTTTGGAAATGTTGAGAAAGGCCAAAAATAAATTCCCCGACAAAGATATTATCGTTGGGAATATCGCTACCGCGGAAGCCGCTTCCGAGCTGGTTTTTGCCGGCGCTGATGCAGTAAAAGTTGGGATCGGCCCGGGATCAATCTGTACTACCCGGGTAGTGGCAGGTGTTGGTATCCCTCAGCTTTCAGCCATATACAATGTAGCCAAAGCGCTTAAAAACAGCGGGGTACCGGTTATTGCAGACGGTGGACTGCGCTATTCGGGCGATATTGTCAAAGCGCTGGCGGCTGGTGCGCAAAGCGTGATGGCCGGCTCGCTCTTCGCAGGAGTGGAAGAATCACCCGGCGAAACCATCATCTTTCAGGGAAGAAAATACAAATCCTACCGGGGAATGGGTTCCATAGAAGCGATGCAACAGGGTTCTAAAGACCGCTATTTCCAGGATGTGGAAGACGACATCAAGAAATTAGTCCCGGAAGGGATCGTGGCCAGGGTTGCCTACAAAGGTTCACTCAACGAGGTACTTTACCAGTTAGTCGGTGGTTTGCGCGCCGGGATGGGCTACTGCGGCGCCGCCACGATCGAAAGACTGCACGAAACAAAGTTCTGCAGGATCACCAATGCGGGCGTTGCAGAGAGCCATCCTCACGATGTGACCATCACGAAGGAATCACCCAATTACAGCCGCGAATAGCATTGACAACGGACAGGCTTGTTAAATTTCCGTAAAAAGAGAGAGACCGTTACAACCTATTCGGACCGGCTTTCGTCTATTATCAGGAAAACTTTTACCATGCGAGAACGTATTCATTTTCATCGCCGAAGAAATACCGGTTGGATCATCCTGCTGGGGATCGTTGTGACCCTTTCCGGCTGTAGCTACCTGAGCCGCTCAACGGATGAAAAATTCGTCGCAAAGGTTGATGACAAAGTTTTTTTGCTGAAAGATCTTCAATCCCAACTACCTGCCGGGATGACCAAAGCGGACAGTATAGCGCGGGTGAACGACATTCTGGTCCGTTGGGTTAAAAAAGAGCTGTTGTTGAAGATGGCCGAAGAAAATTTGGACGAAAGTCAAAGGGACCTCAACAAGGAACTGGAAGAGTACAGAAATTCACTCCTTATTCATCGCTACCAGCAACAATTGCTCAACCAAAAGTTAGATACCGTACTTACGGAAGCTGATATCCGCCATTACTATGACATCCATCCGGAGAAGTTTACGCTTGATTACAACATTGTCAAAGCGGTATATGTCGAAATACCAAGAAATGTAGCTAAATCTGACCAGATCAAACGATGGATGTCTGAGAATACCACCCGTTCAATGAGCGAATTGGAGAGTTATAGTTTTCAGTATGCTACAAAATATGACCACTTCAACAACGAATGGGTCGATTTTAACACTATTTTGGCGCGTGTGCCCGGTGTAAAAGATCAACCCGAACAATTACTGAAAATCTCTAAATTTCATCAGTTCAGTGACTTAAACAACTATTACTTCATCCTGATCAACGATTATATCCTGGCAGGAGAAAAAGCTCCCTACGATTTCGTCAGGGATCGGATAGAAAGTTTAATTTTGAACAGTCGGAAAATGGAATTCCTCCAGGATCTCGAAAAAAACATCTACGAGAAAGGGAAAAGGGAAAACCGTTTTACCATCAAAGAGTTCAAATAAAATTGACAATTGAGAGTTGACAATTGACAATTTTGAAATGAAAATGATAAACTGGATCGAACGAGAACATCAATTCAGTATGTATTACTGTTTATTATTTAAGTAAAGAAGTATATGTTAAAACACTTGATAAAAGGTTTTTTGTTGTCAGGAATCATCCTGGGATCACTTTTTGTTGTTTTTGTTGTCAGGAATCATCCTGGGATCACTTTTTGTTGCCAATGCCCAGGATAAGGTTGTTGATCAAATCGTGGCCATTGTCGGGAGCAATCCTATCCTGAAGTCGGATATCGAAAGCCAGGCGATACAGATGCAAGCCCAGGGTGCAACCACCGAAGGGGATATTAAATGTGAAATCCTGGAGACATTGCTTGAACAAAAGTTATTGCTGGCAGAAGCAGAGCTGGATACCAACATCGTGGTAACCGACAATCAGATTAACCAGAATATGGACCGGAGAATGAAATATTTCGTCGAAAATATCGGTTCAGAGAAAGAGGTGGAGAAGTATTTTAATAAACCCATCAACCAGCTGAAATCAGAGATGAGCGAGATGGTCAAAGAGCAGTTGAAGACCGACCAGATGCGCGAGAAAATCACTAAAAATGTCACTGCAACTCCTTCCGAAGTTCGAAATTATTATAGACAACTGCCCAAGGATAAGATCCCGATGATCGCATCCCAGGTGGAATACGCCCAGATCACCGTTTTGCCGGTTATCACCGAGCAGGAAGACATGGAGGTCAAAAGCAGGCTACGTGAATTTAAACGCCGGGTTGAGAATGGGGAAAA
>JAMDDG010000350.1 GCA_023488865.1 Bacteroidota bacterium
AAACGGTAGCAGTATCTGGATTTGGGAATGTTGCCTGGGGCGCTATCACCAAAGTGGATGAACTGGGTGGCAAAGTGGTCACCATCTCCGGTCCGGATGGCTATATTTATGACCCTGCCGGGATTTCGGGAAGCAAGATTGATTACCTGCTCGATCTTCGCGCTTCCAACAACGACGTGGTCGCACCTTATGCCGAAGAGTTCGGATGTCATTTCTTTGCCAATGCCAAACCCTGGGAACAGAAAGTCGACATTGCGCTGCCCTGTGCGACCGAAAACGAACTGGACGAAGCCGATGCAAAAATGCTGGTGGCCAATGGTTGCCTGCTGATAGGAGAAGTTTCCAACATGGGATGTACTGCCGGTGCCGTTAACTATTTCCTCAACAATAAAATTCACTATGCCCCCGGAAAGGCTGTAAACGCAGGAGGAGTAGCCGTATCCGGACTGGAGATGTCACAAAACAGCATGCGGTACAATTGGACCAAAGAGGAGGTCGATAAACGGCTCCACCTTATTATGCACGATATTCACCAGACTTGTCAAAAATACGGACAGGAAGGCAACTACATTAACTATGTAAAAGGAGCCAACGTTGGCGGCTTTGTCAAAGTAGCGGATGCGATGCTGGCGCAAGGGCTGGTATAACAGAGATGAGATATGAGATATAAGACATGAGAGACCGACTCAGTGTCTCTCATGTCTTATATCTCATATCTTATATCTCATAACTCAGATATAACATTCCCTTAACCTAACTGATAGTCAGCTTGCTTAATTTTGCTGAAAAATTTGACTTTATGTTTGTTGACAGCCATTCGCACATCTATTCATCTGATTTTAGTCTCGACCGGGACGAGGTTATTACCCGTGCTTTAGAGGCAGGAGTTGAGCGTATTGTCTTACCAAACATCGATAGTTCGTCCATAAAGCCACTGCTTGACCTGACGGACACCTTACCAGGAGTTTTTTTCCCGCTGGCGGGTTTGCATCCGACCTCTGTCAAGGATGATTTCCGCAAAGAATTGCAAATTCTGGAATATTGGCTGGGTAAAAGAAAATTTTGGGGCATCGGCGAGATTGGGATCGACCTATTCTGGGATAAATCTTTTTTGGAAGAGCAGATTGAAGCCTTCAATACACAGATTGGCTGGGCAAAAGAGAGAGATCTTCCGGTCGTCATCCACGTTAGGGATTCTTTTCCGGAAGTGATGGAACAACTCCGAAAAGCTTACACACCCGGACTTCGTGGCGTCTTTCACAGTTTTACAGGCAATCTTGAACAGGCAGAACAAATTATTGATCTGGGCTTCAAGATCGGGATTAACGGAATCATCACCTTTAAAAACTCCGATCTGGGCGAAACGGTTAAAAAGATTGACCCGAAACATCTGCTGATTGAGACCGACTCCCCGTGGCTGGCCCCTGTTCCCCACAGAGGCAAACGCAATGAATGTTCATATGTCGTTATCGTTGCCGCAAAAATTGCCGAACTTCAGGGCATTACCCTCGAAAAAGTTGCCCGCATTACTTCGTGGAATGCAAAGATTTTGTTTGGATTCTAGAGGAATGAAACGGGAGGGGGCGACAGGGAGAGGGGGAGAGCGGGCGAACTGGACTCCTTAAAAGAAAAATTCTGTTTCTTCACTTTCCTTTGTGGCTCTTCTTGTCATCCATTGCGTCCTTCGTGGTTAATTCTGAACTTTTCGCTACTTTTGAAAGGCGCTTTAAGCAATAAATTTTCTAATGGAGACCAACGAAAAAGCAGCGATACTGATTATTTACACCGGCGGCACCATCGGCATGCGGGAAGATCCTGTCACCAAAACGTTGGCGCCCATGAAGTTCGGGATGTTGCTCGACGAGATTCCCGAACTGAACAAATTGGGTTACGCCATCTCCTCCATCACCTTCAACCCTCCGATCGACTCCTCCAACATGACGCCGTCCATTTGGGCCCAACTGGCGCGGACCATCCAGAAAAATTATACCAAATACGACGGTTTTGTGATTTTGCACGGTACCGATACAATGGCTTACACCGCATCGGCGCTCAGCTACATGTTCGAAAACCTCGACAAACCGGTGATTATGACAGGCTCTCAGTTGCCGATCGGGGTTTTGCGCACGGATGGGAAAGAGAATCTTATCACGGCTGTTCAGATTGCGGCAGCAAAAAAGGATGGTAATTCAGTGGTGCCGGAGGTTTGCATCTATTTTGACTCGCAGCTTTTTCGTGGTAACCGGACCACCAAAAAAGATTCGGCCCAGTTCAGCGCTTTTGCTTCGCACAACTATCCTGCCCTTGCCAAAGCCGGAGTTGATATCGTTTTCAACTACGAAAAAATCAACTATCCCAAAAACAAAGGGGTTCTGAAGATTAACACTTCCGTTGACGACAGGGTCATGATTTTGAAGATATTCCCGGGCCTTAACCGACGGTATTTCGAATCGATACTTCAGTTGCCGGGATTAAAGGGAATTGTACTGGAATCTTATGGATCCGGGAATATGCCGACCTATAACTGGATGATCAATGCCATCAAAAAGGCAGCCAAAAACGGGATCATCCTGATGAATGTCTCCCAATGTCCCGGCGGGAAAGTGGTGATGGGACATTACGAGACGAGCATCGAACTCCAAAAAGCCGGCGTGATCAGTGGGGGCGACAGTACCGTCGAAGCTGCCATCACAAAACTGATGTTCCTGCTCGGACAAAACCTCACGCCCGAAGAGACCAAGTATTATCTCCGGAATAATCTGAAGGGCGAAATTGAAATCTGAATCTTATTATTCCGGCTTAACCAACTGCAGATACAACTCATCCAGTTGGGCTTGGGCAATTGGCGACGGAGAATCGTTCATCACATCCCTTCCCGAGTTATTTTTTGGGAAAGCTATAACGTCGCGGATCGAATCGAGACCGGCAAACATGGAGACCAAACGGTCGAAACCGAACGCAATTCCTGCGTGTGGCGGCGCCCCGAATTTGAAAGCGTTCATCAGGAAGCCAAACTGATCTTCGGCCGCCTCTTTGGTAAAGCCCAGAATCTTAAACATCTTCGCCTGCAAGGCGCTGTCGAAAATACGGACAGAACCGCCACCAATCTCCACTCCGTTGATTACCAAATCATAGGCATTGGCCCTTACCCTACCGGGATCGCTGTCCAACAAGGCGACATCTTCCAATTTAGGCGAGGTAAAAGGATGGTGCATAGCCGAAAAACGCTTAGCCTCTTCGTTCCATTCAAGCAGGGGGAAATCAATTACCCAGAGCGGCTTGAAGGTTTCTTTGTCCATCAACCCGCACTGGCGGCCCATTTCAAGTCGCAGGGAAGAAATGACAGGCAATGTTTTTTCTTTCGTTCCAGATAGGATAAGCAATAAATCACCTGGTTGAGCATTGAAACGATCGGCCCACTTTTGAAGGTCTTCGGCTGAATAAAATTTATCTACCGAGGATTTCACGGTACCGTCGCTGTTTACTTTTGCATAGACCAGTCCGGTTCCGCCAATCTGCGGTTTCTTAATGAATTCGGTAAGGGCATCCAGTTGTTTGCGGGTATATTCCCCGCAACCTGTGGCACAAATGCCTCCGATATATGCTGCATCGTCGAAAACTTTAAACTCTTTTCCCTTAACCAGATCGGTAAGTTCGTGGATCATCATGTCAAAACGAAGGTCCGGTTTGTCGTTGCCATATTTCTCAAAAGCATCGGCAAAGGTCATCCTTGGGAAATCAACGATATCAATCCCTTTGATCTCTTTGAACATATGTTTGGTCAGCCCCTCAAACATGTTCAGCACATCTTCCTGGTGGACATAAGACATCTCGCAGTCGATCTGGGTAAATTCCGGCTGACGGTCGGCCCTCAAATCCTCGTCCCTGAAGCATTTGACGATTTGATAGTAACGGTCAAATCCGGCTACCATCAGCAACTGTTTAAAAAGCTGCGGTGATTGCGGCAAAGCATAAAACTGGTTGGGGTTCATCCTGGAAGGCACCACGAAGTCGCGGGCGCCTTCTGGGGTTGATTTAATCATGACCGGCGTTTCTGTCTCAATAAAATCTTTGCTGCCGAGGTAGTTTCTGACCACATGGGCCATCCTGGCCCGCAGTTCGAGATTTTTCCGCACTGCTTCCCGGCGCAAATCGAGGTAGCGGTATTTCATCCGGAGCTCATCTCCGCCATCGGTATCATCCACGATAGTAAAAGGAGGGGTTATGGCTTCGTTGAGGATATTTAGTTCAGATATATGTAATTCAACATCCCCGGTAGCCATTTTGGCATTTTTGCTGGACCGTTCCCTGACGATACCGCGTGCCTGGACCACAAACTCGCGTCCGAGTGTGGCGGCAATATTTTTAACAGTCTCAACCGACTGGTCATCAACCACTAATTGTGTTAGGCCGTAGCGATCGCGCAAATCAATAAAAGTCATTCCACCCAGATTTCTAACCCGTTGGACCCATCCGGCAAGTAACACCTCCTGCCCGACATTTTTCATGCGTATTTCGCCGCAAGTATGATTTCTGTACATTTGTGAACGATTAATTTTTCAGGTCGCTAAATTACAAAACAAAAAGATGATTCATCCTTACGACGACGAATATTTCATGAAAAGGGCACTGGCAGAGGCCGAACAGGCTTTTCGTGAGGGCGAAATCCCGGTAGGGGCAGTTGTTGTTTGTCAGGATCAAATCATCGCACGGGCACACAACCAGACCGAAACGCTGTCGGATGTGACGGCCCATGCTGAAATGCTCGTCATTACCTCTGCAACCAGCTGGCTGGGAGGAAAATACCTGACCGGTTGTACCCTTTATGTTACTTTGGAGCCTTGCGTTATGTGTGCCGGCGCACTGGGCTGGTCGCAACTCGACCGCATTGTATGGGGCGCGCCCGATCCCAAAAGAGGTTTTCAGAAATTTGCACCAGAAGCCTTGCATCCCAAAACCCAGATTTCCGGCGGCCTTCTCGCTAATGAAAGTGAAGCGCTGCTAAAACGCTTTTTCGAAGCCCGGAGGAAATGATGTGCTGATTACATGATTAGTTGATGTGATAATGTGATGATGATTGTCAGCACATCAGCACATCAGCTAATCATCACATCAGCTAATCAGCACATCAACTAATTTTCCCCGTTTCCTTCTTTTTCTCCCCGAAACAGTGTAACTTGTAGAAACATTCCATTGGTCCGACGGTGTTGTTCCTTTGCTACAACCGATTGAATTACCTTCCACACTGCCTCGTCACATCATTTTGATGTCGGGAACAGCTACCTGAACCAAACAGGAATCTCCACCAAATTCTTTTCAGGGAAATTGGTTGCCGAAAGTATCGCCTTTCAGTAGCCCGGAAAACTCATGCCCAAAATTTGCGCTGCCATGTTGATGAGAACCATTCTTACCTCCTCGTTGTTCCTGCTGCTAAAGCTTGCTTCAGGGATTGACCCGACTGCAAATAGTATCCAGGTTACTTACCAGGAAGTCGGGCCATCTGCTTTTGCCACGACGTTTAAAATCACTGTTCAACCGGTCGATCTGACCGATTGCAAAGGGAATAAAGTCACCTTTTCGGTCATCGCAGAAGGAGGGGTCGGCGCGATTCACTATCGCTGGAAAAGGAAACTACCGACGGAGACGATATTTACTTCTTTTGGCGCCAAAGATTCCACGAAATTGCCGGTTTACAATATTGGTGAGCGCAATGAACCGCCCTCCGGGACGCAATATCTGGTGGAGGTGAGTGATCAGGACACCACGCTGACCTCAGGAATTGCTGTACTGACCGTCAATCAGATCACAGGTATTGCCCCGACTGGCGTGGCCAGTTATACCGTGAACCAGGGAGAGAATCTCTGGTTCAAAGTCCTCACTTCGGGAAATACTCCTTCTGCCTATCAATGGATCAAGAAATACGGATCGAACGACTGGCGCGACCTTGCTGATAATGCAACCATTTCGGGAAGCCAGCGTGAGCAGCTAAGTCTCACCAAACTCCTGGTTGCTGATTCCGGAATTTACAAACTCCGGGTGACATTCCCCACGATAAACGGAGGTCAGTGCGTTGAAACATCAACGATTACCCGAAAAATCAATGTTACGCCGGTCGAAGATCATGAACCTCCGGTTTTCCGGAACCTGAATAACGGGAGCATAACCTTCTGTCCGGTGGATCTCGAAAAGGCAGATTGGGACGAAGCGCGGGCAGATATATTGCCGGTGAGAGTAAATCATTATCAATTAAGCAAATACAGTAAGTTGTTCGATCTCACAACAGACCATTTTTCAGACAATGTGACTCCTTCTGCTTTGCTTATCCTGCATTGGGGAATTTATTCAACCCTCCCGCCCTTCGATCCGGTTTTGGATGAAGCAGGGACTCCGCTTGATAACCGGACCGGGCAAATCTCCCAACATCCCGAAAATATAGATTTTGATGGTGGTCCATCCGGTAGCCAGACCTGCCAAATCATCTTTTGGCTTGAGGACGGAGCCGGGAACCTGACGCCGGATTCACTCAGGTACAAGATTGGAGTAATCATCCCACAACGCCCGGAAATAATCAGTGATTTTTAGCAATCACGGTAGTTAATTCAGAGATGTACAACATTGAACAGCAGAATTTAATTTTCATTATATTATTATAAAACACGTAGTTAGTAATTAATTAATCATTAAAATCTTTAAAATGAAGACTTCAGTTAAATTAGTCGCGAAGAGCCTTCAGAAGGCACTCCGTTTCGTGTTTTTTCTTCCATTTATGCTGTACGGGACGATTTTAATTGTCCACGGACAGACGATACCCAGAGCTCCCGGTTGCGCAGACACCCCACTGCACCCAATGGCCGGAAAAGCTTATTCCTATGCTGTGACAATAGCTCCTCCTTACACTACGCCGCAGAGTTACGATTGGTATGTCACGGATAATACCGGATTTATTGACAAATCGGTCCTGATTACTACCAACATCATACCGAATGACAAAGAATTTATTGACGCCGGGGTCGGGTATCATGATCCGGCCACCGGCACTAATTCTATCACCATTAAATGGACCAGTAAAGCGGTAATCAGCGCGAAGACAAAACCTTATTTTCTGGTTATTCATTACAAAGGCACCAATGGAACCCTGTGTGAAGCCATGAACATGAGAGTATACAAGGTTGATCCCTTCAATGCGTTTACCCTTGACCTGACCAATTTTGATGGCGCTAAAGATCTCGGACTGAACGGATCGAACCTGGCAGTTGAACACCGTTTGTGTGCAAGCGACCTTGCTTCCGCCAGTTATGATGGAACCAAAATGATTTATGATTATGGCGTTAATGAGCTTATTTTCAAGGTGGTTGCGGCCAATTTTACCGGAGGATGGACGCCGACGGTTAAAATATCCGGTCTTACAGGTACGCAGACCATTGGCTCCATTGAGTGGTCAGCTACCACCACTTTTTCAGGGACCAATACTTTTACGCAAAACGGCGATAGCTGGTCGCCGGTCAATAAGATCCCGGCCCCGGCCGATAACCTGACCGAAGACGGTGAGGCCGTCTATATCCGGGTGTCGGTTAAAAACAATGACTACGAAGGAATTAAAGATACACCTATTACCTTAGCCATCAATGGTATAACTGACGACGGAGCCGAAGATGTCCACTATGCTGATTGCTTAGCCGATGGCTTTACCAATGATGTGGCTACCCAGGTAATTCTGGCACGGCCTGAAATAACAAGTAACACAGCTCCGTCACAATCTTTTTTGCCGTAAGGATAAAAAAACGAAGCGGTATTAAGGCGGCGCAGAAATTTCATTTGGTTAACAAAATTACTTGGTATAACCTATTAGTAACTCCGCTTAGGAGTTTCCCGTGAATAACCCCCAGTGAAACTGGGGGATAAGCATAGTAATAACAATCGTAAACCCCATCGGGGTTTCCCTAAAACAAACCGCACAATGAACAGTTATCGACAAATACTATATCATATCGTATTCTGCACTTATAACCGGGATGCCACAATCCCAATTGACCAACAGGAGGCTCTGTATAAGTACATTTGGGGAATAGTTAAGAAAAGAAAGAGCATTTTATATCGAATTAATGGGATGGAAAACCATATTCATATTTTGTCCGATTTGCATCCTACCATTGCTCTGGCGGATTTAATTAAAGAGATTAAAACAGCCTCCAATTCATGGATGAAAGAAACCGGTAAATATCCGGAATTTACTTCCTGGTCTGAAGGTTATTGCGCGTTGACCTATGCTTTTCGTGATAAGGAAATGATAGTTAACTATATAAAGAATCAAAAAGAACATCACAAAAAAATAACTTTTGAAGATGAATATAGAGTCTTGCTCAAAGAACATGGCGTGGAAGTTGATGAGCGATATATCTTTTGACACTGTAGGATAACTCCTACAGAGTTAATTTCACTATCACATTCAATACCTCCGGTTTTAACCGGAGGTTATTCACAGGAAACTCCTACGGAGTTTTTTACTTAATTAAGACATATTGACCCATGAATGTTTAAAAACAGCCGCCTGTCTCGTTATTGCTTTGCAATGTTGTCATTGCTTCTGGTTGTGGTACAGGGATTTGCTCAAATTGGGAACTGTTTTTCCGTTGGGGAAACGGGGCAATTTGAGGTAAAACCGGCGCCGGGGGTATCCTATTGCTGGAAAGTAACGGAAAACGCAACACGGGATAAAGGAGCGGAAACAGACAAAGTGACCTATCTCACAAACCAGTGCAATCCCGCCATCCGTCTCAAATGGGAAAAGGCTGGCACTTATTATATCTCTGTAACGGGTTTCAACCTAAATGGGTGTTCAAACAGGAAAGTTTTTCGGGTGAATGTCGCAGATAACCATGTCCCTGTTGCCAACGACGATTATGTTTCTACCAACTGGTTGAGAAGTATCCGGATTGACTTGTTAAAAAATGACCATGATTTTAACCACGATTTGGATACTTCAAGCCTGAAAATTCTGACCCAGCCAGAAAACGGGGAAGTAATTTCAGATCAGACCGGCACAATAATCTATCGGCCAATTCGCAATCGTACCGGAATTGACCGGTTTTATTACCGCATTTGCAATTCATCCAACCAGTGTGATACAGCCATGGTATCTATTGAAATGAGCGATCCGCCCCTTCACATTCCGGAAGCAATTTCCCCGAATGGGGATGGGATAAATGATCAATATATCATCGTCGGGTTGGAGGCATATCCCAAATCATCCTTAACTATTTTCCGTCGCGACGGAGTAATGATATACCGCAACGATGACTATCAAAATGATTGGGAAGGCTTTCAGAATGACCGAAAGAACAACCCCCGGCCTCTCCCTTCCGGAACCTACTATTACCTGCTACAATTGGGCGGTACCAACCGGGTGATCAAAGGGTTTATTTATGTTGCAGAATAGATCTTATCTAAATTTTTTGGCGTTTCCTTTGTGCTATCCGGTGTGAACTTCATGGTTAAGTATTTATATTTCAACACAATGGATTCAAGTATTTTCACGTAATACAACTTTATATTTTGTTTTTTAAAGTCCCAATGGAACTCCCTATAATCATTCGCTTGCGTGTGAAAGATTTTCTCATGGTCGTTTCATGTCGTTTAGCGAAACTCCTGTGGAGTTTCCTGTAAATAACCTCCGGTTTTAACCGGAGGAAGAGGATGGAACAAATAAATCAACTCTATAGGAGTTACCTAATGTTCATCTCCCTTCTTCATTTATGGGAAACCCCGATGGGGTTTATGACCATTGTTGTGCTCATTCCCCCAGTTTCACTGGGGGTTATTCACAGAAAACTCCTAAACGGAGTTACTCCATGTAAAACGAATATTGCAGGTCGTCGTTGGTTATTTCGGCCGGACTCCTAAACGGAGTTATCCCTGTGGTAAACCTATCATCTCTTTAAACAACATTTATTTCCTGCTACCTAATACAAGAGATAGACAAACCCCTTTATATACCGGTCGGTACCTCCCAGGTGCAGTACATAATAATAAGTACCAGTTGGCAGCAAAGTCCCGTCTTTCAACGATGAATTCAGGGTACGGCCTGACCAATCGTTTTGGTAATCGGGCGATTTATAAATCAGTTGGCCGGACCGGGTATAAATGGTCAGAGCAGAATTTTTGTAATTTTCCAACCCGCGGATGACAAAAGTCTCGTTGTGCCCATCGCCATTCGGGGAAATCGCTTCCGGTATCCATACCGGCCCGTCATAAATATCGATAGTGACCAATGCCGTATCACAAACCGCTGCAGAGTCGCAAATCTGGTAAACAAACTGATCAATTTCGGATTTGCGGGTAGTCGGAGAATAGATAATTGTACCATCTGATTTGATAAGGGTTGTACCATATTTTGGCTCATTAACTATGGAAAGTGTTCTTTTGTCGATATCATTTCTGGAATAATAGTCATTGTTCAACACATGAATATGGATAGAATCAACCCAGGAAGTCCTGACGTAATCCGCGTTAGCGATCAGATCGTTCATTTCGAACGGATATTTGAAGCTCTTTAGAGATTTACATCCGAATGCGTCTGTTACCTCCAATGAATAGATTCCGGCCCCTTTGATCAATGCATGGGATTTGGTTGCATCCCCAATGATTTCGCCTGTAGTGGAGGACCATTTGTATTTAAGCCCCTGACCGACAGAAGGGGCCCCGTCAATCACCATCGATCCGTCTTTATTCGGCGAGTTCGGATATTGGATCCCAACTTGGGGGGGTGGTCCAAAGGTCACCTTCACCGTATCTTTCGCGGATACGCCAAATTTGTTTGTGACGGTCAGCGCCACCCTGAAACTGACGGGCAGTGTTCCCGTATAGCTGGATGATAACGACAGATAGGCCTTCACACTGTTGTTTGGTGAAAGTGTACCTCCCGGATCAAGCAGGTCCCACCGATAGGTTAAACTATCCCCGAATGATTTGGAAGCGTCAAGTACATACGAACTACAAATACCAACTAATGTATCATTACCGGCAACTGCCGAAACCGGCGGTAAGGTAACTTTCACATAACCTGCCTTCATGTTTTTGCACCCATTGAAATTAAATACCGTTACTGTGTAATAAAAGTCTCCCTCCTTTTTCCACAGTACCGGTAAAACCGGCTGGGAATTTCCCATCTGGTATTCAACTTCATTTTGGGTTGCCAAATCAGCTGGCTGAAAAGTTGGCTTGTTGTATATGCGCCAGGCATAGGTTTCACCTGCATTTCCGATGACTGCCAGACTCTTTTGCTGCCCTTCAGTAACGACAATTCCTCCCTGTGCTACAGAATTTTCCGTAACGAACTGTGCCAATAACAGGGCAAGCAAAGCAAGTCTGAACTTGACGAAAAGCTTCATTTATTTAGCTATACATCTATTTCAATAATTATAATTATTCAACCATAATTATGAATCCGGGAACAACATCGTCTTAGTTAAGGATATTGATTCATCCCTTCGGATCCTTCGTGAAATCCTTTTGGCTCATTGTGGTGAAATTCAAAAACTTAACCACAAAGCCCACGAAGTATAACCCAAAGGAAACGCCAAGAATTTCGCTTACGACACTGAATCCCAAATAGTAAAATAAGTACATGACCATTCGCTCGACCTATCGAACTGATTGCTCAGAACTGATGGACAATTGAACCGCAATTTTCTATTTCCCATTTTCCATTCATACCTCTATAGTCAACTTTCCCTTATGATCCGGGATAAACCTGAAAATTCAAGCCAATACCCATTTCAAAAGCTGTCTAAATGCCGGGTTGTGCATACGCGCACGCACACCCTAAGCACCTTTTCGTACATGAACATCAAAGAAAAATTACCTATCTTACTCAATTTCAACTATTTTTATCCGTTTTTATCTCATAGGGCCCGATTTAAATTATACAATAAGTTACCTGTCGTGATTCCTTAGGATACGATTGAATATAATTTTCCCATACCTCAGAATTATTGAAGTAATGATTTATATAAAGCTATGTATAAGATTAACTATTAGGGCAATGTTTGTGGTACAAAAGCTCCTGTTGTAGGATCCGGAGTTACTGTAGGACGAGCATTAAGTGTTTGATCAGCGGTATCTTCATAGGGTGCTCCAGGGGCAGCACAAGTGGCATTGTCTATGTCTGCCTCGTTGTTAGCATTGACTGCTTCTACTGCCAATGTTACTTTGTCGTCAGTCAAACCTTCGTAAAGGCCGTTGGTTACGGTTACCCTAACATAAATAGAAACCCCTTTGGAAGTATTGGGCTCGACTGTAGTCACTGGTGTTCCAGTAAAACTTAATGGTGTTGTGGCATCAACTGCACTTTGTGCAGCGCCTAAGGCTGCAAATCCACCTGCCAAGGTTTTGTCAACCGTCCATTCAACCAAAGCTGATTGCCCTTTGTGTAAACCTGTAAGCTTAAAGGAGGGGGTAAATGATCCAGTAAAATTTGCCGCTACTACCTCAAAATAGAGTTTATTCACCCCATAATCATAGACCATATTAGGGGCTACAAATTTTGCGGAGAGTATGTCCGCATAACACTGTGAATCTGTCGTTCCGTAAGCCAGAGGCGTCTTATCAGTGTTTTTAAGATTCAAAATGTCTACCGTAAAAGCATTTTTAGGTAAAATCTGGTACACTTTCATGTTGTTTGAGCAGGTTGGCCCTTTGTATTCAAGTATCATAAAAAGAGGATTAGTAGTTGCATCAACCCCTTTTAGCCCTGTAGTGGTCCACGTTACCGTTGTTTTCGTGGGTGAAGTAGCGCTTGGTGCGTTAGTCATGTAGTTGGTTGCCCCGGATAGAATAGTGGTACCATCGGCTGCAATTTCAATTCCTGCTTTGCGTACCCCTGCAGAAATAAAATCTGTCGCTTTGGTAGCATACCAATAAGTAGAACCTCCTGGAGGAGCAAGTAATGCAGAATAGTCGTAAGGTCTACCGGCGATCGGGTGCAACGGATCATCGGTACAAGTAATTGGCCGCGGGAGAGATCCCGGAGTGGCATCGTTTGCAGCAAACGCAGATGTTGCCACCATCCCGGTCAGCAACACCAAAAGAATCAATTGTTTCATAAAATAAAAATTTAAGGGAGAATAAATTTTGTTAATAAAGTCCGGCTTTTAGGGCCATTTGTTTAAGATTGTGATGATTGACTTCTTACGAAATCAGTTCATTCGTAAATAATTTTTTTTTAATTGTCGAATGGAATTCACAGTTTCAGATTCCGGATGTTTGTGAATGTCTGAACCTGTTAGTTTCATTCAAAGAGTTTTCGTGTCCGGTTTTTCTCATAATTTAATTTTTTTAAGTTGGTATGGAGGATAAATTGATTGTTATTTTGATTCCGATAGGTTACAGCCGGACGCGGATGGATCGTGATGGTTACCGCCTTATGGACCGATTCATTACCGGACGGATCGACTACCCAGTAGGTGATGGTGTGGGTCACGTCCTTAAAAGTGACGCCATCCCCCGGGAAAGTAATGTCGCTTGGATAAGCCGATGGCTGTCCGGTCCCGGAGATGGAAGGGGTTGGCGTACTACTCGAAAAATCAATTGTCCAGTGTAACTCCAATTGATTGGCCGGTGTACAATTGTCTGAAAAATTTGCCGGGTTCACATCAAGGGCAGTGCTTCCCTTTTTGAATAAGAAATAATCGGGGGCAGGATTGATCTGCAGCAGGTTGGAGACCATTGAAGCAGAAATCATATCTTCGACACAGAAACTGAAAGGGGCAGGCGCTATTATTGCAGGAGGTTCCTTGTCGACAACGGTGATAACCTGGCTACACTGGTCTGAACCGGCAGCATTGGTAGCCGTCCAGGTAATCGTGGTAACCCCGACATTAAAAGTGTAGGGATTGGGGGTGATTGTCCCGGTTCCGGTAGCGGTCCCCGATGCGGGTGTAGCCCCGGACATGGACCAGGTGTAAGTGATGGGTAACCCTCCTGCCAATGTAACAGGAAATCCGGGATCTAAAGACGCAGAACATAAGCCAGGATCGTTGTTTTTTGTCATGTCCGGCTGGCATTTAATAACCGGCTTGGACAATACCGATACTGTGAAAGAACAATTTACCGAATGACCATTTGCATCCGTCAGGGTGTATTGAATGGTTGTAATCCCCTGATTAAAGGTATAGGGAGAAGGGAAAATATTCACTCCTGTAGCGGACGAACTGCCTGTGGTAACCCCGGTCATGCTCCAGGTAAGGGTCAGTCCGGGACAATCGTCACCATACACCGGCGAAGGAACTGCCACGTTCGATGCAAATAGTTTCTCAAAATCCGCCAAAACTGAAATATTGGCCGGACAGGTCAGACTTGGGGGCTGATCTGTGATCGTCACTTTTTGTATACAAGTGGTGACATTCCCCGAAGCATCCGTGATCGTCCAGTTAACGTTCGTTACCCCGACCGGGTAAGTCCCGGAGGCATCGTCTGTGTTATTGAAGCTATTAATGACCGTATACCCTTCGTTACAGGGATCGCTCACAGCTGGTTTGGGGATGGTAACCACTGCCGAACACTGACCCGCATCCGCTGCCTGGGTCACGTCAGGCGGACAGCCGGAGGTCAATACCGGTTTGACCAGGTCTTTTATCCATACACTGAATGAACAAGTTGCCGTATTCCCGGCAGCATCGGCCACGGTGTAGGTTACGGTGGTGACGCCCACGTTGAAGGTCTGGCCGCTTACTGAGTTAATTCCCGTAACAGGACTGCTCCCGGTAGTTGCGCCGCTCATCTTCCAGGTTTGGGTAACTACCTTACAATTATCGGTCGCTGACGGATCCTGAATGGTGACATTGGCCAGCGAACAATTTCCCGGTAGGGCGGTCTGTGTCACATTGGCCGGGCAGACAAGGGTCGGATACTGTAAGTCATTGACCGTCACTTTTTGTGTACAAGTGGTGACATTTCCCGAAGCATCCGTGATCGTCCAGTTGACGGTCGTTACCCCGACCGGATAAGTCCCGGAGGCATCGTCTGTGTTGTTGAAGCTATTGATGACCGTGTACCCTTCGTTACAGGGATCTGTCACGACTAATTTGGGGATAGTAACTACAGCAGAGCACTGACCTGCATCCGCTGGTTGAGTGACATCCGAAGGGCATCCCGAGGTCAATACCGGTTTGTTCAGATCTTTAGTCCATACACTGAATGTACAGGTTGCCGTATTCCCGGCTGCATCTGCTACGGTAGAAGTTACGGTGGTGACCCCAACATTGAACGTCAACCCGCTCAGTGGGTTTATTCCCGTTGCCAGACTGCTCCCGGTCGTTGCGCCACTCATCGTCCACGTTTGGGTCACAATCGCGCAATTATCGGTTGCTGCCAAACCAGTAATTGTAACATTTGACAAAGAGCAATTTCCCGGTAGGGCGGTCTGAACTACATCGGCCGGACAAGTAAGGACGGGCTTGATATCATCTTTTACCGTTACCGTCTGGGTGCAGGTCGTTTTGTTTCCGCAAGCATCGGTAGCGGTCCAGGTAATCAGGTTGGTACCTACCGGCAGTTGTGCAGGGGCATCGTTTGTGATCGTTGGTGTTGAGCAAATATCAGTAGCAGTGGCAGTTCCAAGAGTGACTCCCGAAGCATAACATTGATTTGGGTCTACATTAACGGTAATATTGGCAGGACAAAATGTAAATACCGGAGGTTGCGTGTCAATGACCGTAATTGTGGAAGTAGTACTGGTAATATTTCCACATTGATCAGCTGCCGAAAAGGTAACGTTCACAATTGTATTGCAAGCCATGGTAATCCCGGTATAATCGTTGGACGGGACAAGATTGACAACGGTACCATCAGGTTTGGTATAAGAGGCAGATGCCGTAGCTAACCAATTTGTAATTTGCTGCGGTGCAGCCGGATCTCCGCACTGTACTGATAGCGGCTGTGGTGGGGCAAAAACTGAAGGGCCAATATTATCGATAACTACATCGAAATCAAATATCGCTGTATTGCAAGCTATTCCGCTTGAAATATCTGTTACTTTTAAGGAGTAGGGCCCGGCGGCCGAAGGTTTATAGCTCGCCGATCCGGAGTATACAATTGTTCCGGTAGCGCCATGACCATTGTACCAATCGTAGGAATAGTTTGCGGCAGGAGAAACATTCGCTGTAAGGGTAGGCATATTCCCGAGGCAAACCATGGCCGGGTTTGTATTCCAGGTCAATCCAATCTTTTGCATGACGTTAACAGTTGCCACAGCGCAGTCGGTGCCAAGCGCATTACACAATGATGAACCGATATTTCCGCAAACTTCATATTGTATAACCGGCGGCGAATTGACATCCGCAGTAAAAACCGGATTGGCAACAGAAGTACTGGAGAGGTAGGAATTGTACTGCCCTCTGACACCCGGGGAAATACTGTTCCATACAGGGGTGCCGGTGAAACCTGATGCTGACAATTGGCCGTTACATTCTACCCTGGTTGTGATATTTCCTGATCCTATTATGCCGGGAACCGAACGAAAAGTAAAACTGTTTAGGTTCGCCCCTGGCTTGCAATAAGTGAACAAGTGGAAGGACCCGCCGGGCATGCAGACAAGGTTTCCATTGATAGCTATACTGTTACAATCAATCCGCCAATCCTGGGGGGAAGGGGTTGCCCCGTCAACAAGTATTTCAACCCCAATCGCGTCTACATCCAATTGGACATTAAAAGAGATACAATTTGACTCAACACAACAAGCGCCGTTTCTTTGCTGATTGCTAATGGTAACCGATCCGGTAGGTTTTCCCGACAAATCAATTGAGTGGAAATTTGTACCGGCAACACATTTGGAACAACCACATTCACCTAAAACAGAGATGGTTTGAACAACATCCGTGTAATTTCCGCAAGGATCTGAAATTCTGTAAACACGGGTAACACTGGTCGGACAGTAGCCGGGTTTACCTTCCAATCCGTTGGAAATTTCGTTGAAAAGTGAAAGTATGAGTGCGCCGCAATTATCAGTTGCGGTTCCACCATCGGCAATAAAAGCGGCCAAATCAACATAAGGTGTGGGTATATCGGCCGGACAGCCAACTGACTTATTAGGTGCTGTTGCCACTGGTTTGGTATTATCCGTCACGGTAATCCTCTGGGTCCCGGAAGCGGCATTGCCGCTACAATCTGTTGCTGTCCAGGTTCTTGTGATTACGCTGTTCCCGCCACAACTTCCGAATACCTGTGAGTCGGAATAAGAAATAGTTGTTGGGCTACAGTTATCGGTGGCTGTAGCAGTTCCGGTAGTTGCCGGTAAAGTGCTCTGGTCACAGCTTAACGCGATATCCGGAGGCAATGTTAGATTTGGTTTTATGTTATCATTTACAGTAATTAACTGGGTTTTCTCGTCATAATTACCGGCAGGATCAGTTACTCTCCAGGTCCGGGTGATAACATAGGGCAAATTACAACTTCCTCCTACCGGGACAGGGGCGCCATCAACATGTGTTACAATTAAGTCGGATACGGCGGCACAGTTATCAGAAAGCGCTGTTACATTCCCTGTAATCGAAGGTGAAGTATTAACCTTACAGGAGAGATCCGTGTAAACAGTTATAGCGCCGGGGGCAGTAAAAGTTGGTTTCGCAGTATCATCAAAATTCTGATTGAAGGTTTGAGCAGCCGAAGGGCATCCGGCTGCATTCTTTACGGTAATTATAAATTGGTAGGTCCCTTTGGGAACTCCTGCCGGAAGAGGAATTGTTAACGGACTGGTCCCCCAAGGCGCATCAACAACCGGTACAAAACCTGTCATAGCGGGTGTACCTGCAGAGATGCTGTATGAAACCGGACTTCCGTTAGTCGATACATAGTTTAACGAGAAGTTGGGTACTCCCGGACATAGGGTTGAAGAAGCACCTAAGGTGACAGATGGAATGGAAGAGACCGGCGGTTCTGTTATGGTTGCTGAAGCTGTTGTTGTGGTTCCGGAATCATCTGCAGTTACCGTATAAGAACCTGCCGAAAGATTTGTAAAAACCCCGGTCGTATTCGTAATGCCCCCCGGGGTTAGCGTATAATTAACGCTTCCCCCTGAACCTCCGGCTAACGATGAAGTGATGGATCCATTGTTCCCTCCGTTACAGGTTACGTTGGTCGGTGTCAGTGTCAGCGATAAAGCGCCGGCTGCATATAAATTTTCCGCGGGAACAACAACGAAGAGGAAAGGGGATAAGATCAGAAATATTTTGATAAGAAGGGTTGCAACTCTTTCAAAAAAGATTTTTTGAAAAGAGTGCCATTCTCCGGAAAGGTTTTTAAGACGACAAACCGTGAATAATCGATCGAAGATCACTATTAATGAACTTCTTATTGTTAAACAAAACACTTGTGGCATATCTAAGGGAAATATCCAAGTACTTTTTAATACCGCAATCCGTAAAATTGTAACCGTAAAATAAAATCGGTTTTTCTATTTTAATTTTAAACAATTAAAAATTAGCCATTTAAAATTATTCGTATAGACTATTAAAACAATTAAAAGAGAAAAATTCCCTTGGTTCAGGCGACATTTTTTTGGGTTTCAAGTTTAAAACAGCTGGCAGCGAACATAATTATCATTACATTATGATAAACATTATTTATAAAAGAAGACGGATTTTATAACAATTATCGAATCTGATTTGACTTTAACAATAAGTTCATTCACAAACTTATTGTTAAACAACATACTTATTTAAATCAAGTATAAATTAATAAATAAATGGCAAAAACAGGAGTGGATAGTTACTACTTCTTGATCTGGTAGAGATCTTCGATTTTTACCACCTGAACTGCTGTCGAATCTTTCAACGTTTTGGAGATAATGCCGTAAGGAGCAACGATCACTTCATCTCCGGCAGACAAGCCTTTGGAAATTTCAATACGGGTATTGTCCTGGATGCCGGTTTTGACATTTACTTTCTTTGCATAATTATTTTTAACTACAAATACAACTTCTTGTTGTTCAGGCTCATTTGGTGCAACTTCATTTGCATTCGTATTGTTTGTCCCTTCTTTCTCCATTTGATCCGTAGTTTTTTTGATGGTCCCATCATCCCCTCTGGTAGTTACGGCCTGAATCGGTACCGAGATAATTCCTTTTCGGGTATCGGTTTGAATCTCCACCGTAGCTGACATACCGGGTAAAAATGGATATTTGACGGTATCTTTCTCTATCAGGTCCTGGTAAGATTTTGCCAACAACAAAATTTTCACATTGAAATTGGTCACCTGGTCGACCGTCGTTCCGGTAACATTTGCCGAACTGGCAATCTCTGTCACTATGCCTTTGAATTTTCGTTTCAGGTAAGCATCAATTTCAACAATGGCCGTGTCATTTTTCTGCACTTTGACGATATCATTTTCGTTGACCTCCACCCTTACTTCCATGGTCGCCAAATCCGCCACCGTCATTAATTCGGTCCCGGCAAACTGATTGGTCCCGACTACCTTCTCCCCTTTTTCCACGTTAAGTTTAGAGACGGTACCATCAATCGGAGAGAAAATTTTAGTCTTGGTCAGATTTTCGTTGGCCTCGCTCACACTTGATTCTGCGCTTTTAACAGAATAACGGGCTGCCTGGACCTCCGAAAGTGCGACCTTCCAGTCGGCCTCAACGGTTTCAAATTCGGATTTGGGGATCGTTTTCTTTTCGAGCAGCAGTTTGGCCCGCTGATAGTTCAGCTCTTTCTCAATTAACTGGGCCTCCGCCTGGGCTAATCTTGCTTTCTGCGTATTCAGCGAAGCCACGATCCTGCTCAGGCTGGATTGATAGATATCCGGTTTAATCACAACTAACAGATCCCCTTTTTTTACTTTATTTCCCTCCTTAACAGGAAGTTCAATGATTTCACCAGGCACTTCCGGACTGATTTTCACCTCGATTTGCGGTTTTAGTTTTCCGTTGGCAGTGATGATCTCGGTGATATCCCGGACCTCAACTTTCTCGGTAGCCACTTTTAAAGTTAAATCTTTCCCAAACCAACCCATCTTTTTACCGATCAGCAGTACGATAATTACGGTCAATGCCAGACCGGCAATCCAGGGCAAACGATTCTTTTTCTTCTTCATAAGATGATGATTATCAATATTATTGCATAGATCGATCTTTCATTTAAACGCACTATCCCGAAGGTAAAAAGGTTGTACAAAAAGGACGGATAGTAAGTTCCGGTCTCCAAAAACCCCCGGGCCTGATTTTAAAGTATTATTGTCAGATTTTGTTCACTCTCTTTTAAAACATGAGGAATGTATTGAATGCGATCATAAAAATAGCATAATTTTGCCATTGAACACTTAAGTATCCGTTAATGTCTTTTAAAGAATTTCGCTAACGAAACGGCTTTAAAAAGAAAATTACAAAATTTAAACAGTTCCTAAAAAACATCCAGTTATGTACGGAAAGATAAAAGAACACCTCCAAACCGAGCTTCAATCCATACGTGAAGCAGGACTCTATAAAAATGAACGACTGATTGTCTCTTCCCAGGATGCGGTCATTCGTCTCTCATCCGGTCAGGAAGTCCTGAACTTTTGTGCCAACAATTATCTGGGGCTCTCCAATCATCCTGCCCTGATTCAGGCGGCAACCGAAGCAATGCAAAGCCATGGCTACGGAATGTCGTCCGTTCGTTTTATTTGCGGCACCACTGATTTGCACAAGACCTTGGAGCAAAAAATTGCCGAATTCTTTGGTACCGAAGATACCATCCTTTATGCTGCCTGCTTTGATGCGAATGGAGGGATTTTCGAACCGTTGTTTTCGGAAGAGGATGCCATTATCTCCGATTCGCTGAACCATGCTTCAATTATTGATGGGGTCAGGTTAAGCAAGGCAAAGAGGTTCAGGTACAACAATGCCGACATGAAAGATCTCGAAGCCCAATTGATCTTGGCAAAAGAGGCCAGGTTCAGGATCATCGTGACCGACGGCGTTTTTTCCATGGATGGCAATGTCGCGCCCTTGGACCAGATCAATGTATTGGCAAAAAAATACGACGCATTGATAATGGTGGATGAATGTCATTCAGCCGGCGTTGTAGGGGATACTGGCCGTGGGGTAACCGAATTATTTGATATCAGGGGCGAGGTAGATATCATTACCGGAACTTTGGGAAAAGCTTTTGGCGGGGCTCTTGGCGGATTTACAACCGGCCGGAAAGAGGTGATCGAATTGCTCAGGCAAAGATCCAGGCCCTACCTTTTTTCCAATTCCCTGCCGCCTGCAGTGGTCAACGCCGGAATTAAAATGTTTGAGATGATGGCCGA
>JAMDDG010000233.1 GCA_023488865.1 Bacteroidota bacterium
GTTATAGTGCAAACTATATCGTTTCAGTCGCCCGAAGGCTCGAGCAAATCCTGACAAAAAGGGTTAGTCGAGGAAAAAGGAACTGAATATCGTTTCAGTCGCCCGAAGGCTCGAGCAAATCCTGACAAAAACAGGTTAAACACAAGCTCAAAGCTTTTGATGTTTCAGTCGCCCGAAGGCTCGAGCAAATCCTGACTTTGGTTTAAATGGTAAAGCAGAATTAATTTTTGTTTCAGTCGCCCGAAGGCTCGAGCAAATCCTGACAAAAATTCAAAAAAATGAAAAATATAGCCAAATGTTTCAGTCGCCCGAAGGCTCGAGCAAATCCTGACCTGTATGGATGGTTATAGAATGCTCTGTGTATTTCGTTTCAGTCGCCCGAAGGCTCGAGCAAATCCTGACTACCACCAGGAGGATCTCCAGGTGGGGCACCTACTGTTTCAGTCGCCCGAAGGCTCGAGCAAATCCTGACTGGCCCATTGTCAGAGGGCGAGATCAGATTTTTTGTTTCAGTCGCCCGAAGGCTCGAGCAAATCCTGACATGGAAGTGGAGAATGCAAACTAATGTATTTCCCAGATGTTTCAGTCGCCCGAAGGCTCGAGCAAATCCTGACTTTTATAATCACAAAGGAAAAAAATAAGCCTGATCTTGTTTCAGTCGCCCGAAGGCTCGAGCAAATCCTGACAAAAATAGTGCAAATTCCTCTACCACCTCCAGTATGTTTCAGTCGCCCGAAGGCTCGAGCAAATCCTGACAATAAAATAAAAAGTAAATAGAATAGAGTGAGCGTTTCAGTCGCCCGAAGGCTCGAGCAAATCCTGACTTTTGTTTTTTTTGTTTTGGGTCGCGAGTGTAAGCGGTTTCAGTCGCCCGAAGGCTCGAGCAAATCCTGACTTAGGAAATTGCGATGATTAAACACCGGGGATTAAGAAGTTTCAGTCGCCCGAAGGCTCGAGCAAATCCTGACGGAAAAGCAACTGATATATTAAGTATATTTATTTATTTGTTTCAGTCGCCCGAAGGCTCGAGCAAATCCTGACTTCTGCAAAAAAATTAAAAACCTAAGAACTACTTTGTTTCAGTCGCCCGAAGGCTCGAGCAAATCCTGACGAAAAGACAAAGGATTTACGAAAGAGATCTAACGTTTCAGTCGCCCGAAGGCTCGAGCAAATCCTGACGGATGGTTCATGTGCTGAGTTATCAGCATGTAGAAGTTTCAGTCGCCCGAAGGCTCGAGCAAATCCTGACATTCAATGGGCAGAACACTAACCCAACAGGTCATTGTTTCAGTCGCCCGAAGGCTCGAGCAAATCCTGACCCCATACAAGACTCCACGTGGCAGGGGTCGTTGGAGTGTTTCAGTCGCCCGAAGGCTCGAGCAAATCCTGACTGTGCTCAATTGTCCGGTATGGTTGCGGTTGCTCTTGCGTTTCAGTCGCCCGAAGGCTCGAGCAAATCCTGACAATTTATCTGAAGATGAAATCATAGAAAGAATTAAAAATGTTTCAGTCGCCCGAAGGCTCGAGCAAATCCTGACAATTAAGCGCCAGCTCCGTTTAAAAGCGGAAGTGTTTCAGTCGCCCGAAGGCTCGAGCAAATCCTGACCCCAAAACAGTATTAGTCGCAATGCTAATCTTTCGCGTTTCAGTCGCCCGAAGGCTCGAGCAAATCCTGACAAGTTGGCGATTGGACAACTTCCAAGATAGGTCGTTTCAGTCGCCCGAAGGCTCGAGCAAATCCTGACGACGGAAACCCGCGATTGTCCTTGGTAAAAAACCGTTTCAGTCGCCCGAAGGCTCGAGCAAATCCTGACATCAGGTGTTGATCCCATTAAAGGAACAAAGATAATGTTTCAGTCGCCCGAAGGCTCGAGCAAATCCTGACCGCTGGCTATGAGATGCTTTCCCGCAATTAACACTTGTTTCAGTCGCCCGAAGGCTCGAGCAAATCCTGACAATAAATTTGAAAATGAAAAAGTTTTTTTTGTTCGTTTCAGTCGCCCGAAGGCTCGAGCAAATCCTGACCTCATTTGGAAACCATGGAAAGGTTTCGCTGAAAGAAGTTTCAGTCGCCCGAAGGCTCGAGCAAATCCTGACGAACAATGGAGAGCCTTGTAGGAGCAGAACTACGTTTCAGTCGCCCGAAGGCTCGAGCAAATCCTGACATTTTGAATTATGAAACGGATCGCCGTTGGATTGTTTCAGTCGCCCGAAGGCTCGAGCAAATCCTGACCGGACCCGGTGGTGCGCCAACTACGCCGTAGTTCTTTCAAAGTTTCAGTCGCCCGAAGGCTCGAGCAAATCCTGACAAAGTGCTTACTTTAGTCCAATTACAGATTGTTTTCTTCGTTTCAGTCGCCCGAAGGCTCGAGCAAATCCTGACATAATTCGCCAAGCCATCTTGGATGGTGAAGTTGATGTTTCAGTCGCCCGAAGGCTCGAGCAAATCCTGACAAACTGGAAAACTAAAACAGGAAGTCTTAATTTGTTTCAGTCGCCCGAAGGCTCGAGCAAATCCTGACGGACACTAAACGGGGAAACAAAAAATATAAGTTCGTTTCAGTCGCCCGAAGGCTCGAGCAAATCCTGACTTAGAATCTGCTTCCGACGTACCCCCGAGGAAGCGTTTCAGTCGCCCGAAGGCTCGAGCAAATCCTGACAGCAACTCTCCTGCCATAACGGTAGAGATTGCTTCTAGTTTCAGTCGCCCGAAGGCTCGAGCAAATCCTGACCAAAGGCTGGCGAAATTGTATCTTTTAAGACTGTACGTTTCAGTCGCCCGAAGGCTCGAGCAAATCCTGACAAAAAAATGTTAACATAAGAAAAAAGTATTAAGATATGGTTTCAGTCGCCCGAAGGCTCGAGCAAATCCTGACAATGTTGATCATGCTTCTTATCTTTGCTGTAACAAGTTTCAGTCGCCCGAAGGCTCGAGCAAATCCTGACTTTAAAGATTAATATGGAAGTATTTTGTATTTTCGTTTCAGTCGCCCGAAGGCTCGAGCAAATCCTGACATCCAGGAGGTGCTCCTGTGACACCACCAGTTGTGTTTCAGTCGCCCGAAGGCTCGAGCAAATCCTGACACCTAGAGCTTGAAAAATTGAAAAAAGAAATTTTGTTTCAGTCGCCCGAAGGCTCGAGCAAATCCTGACCGTTGTGATGTGTCGCTCAGCATAGTCTTGTTCGGCTGGCTGTTTCAGTCGCCCGAAGGCTCGAGCAAATCCTGACAATTTGATTTTTAGATAATTACAGGATTTACATATTTGGTTTACCCCAATACGGCTGCAATATACTACAATCTATCAGCTATTTACAAATTTATCAGCAAATTCTTCGCAAATGGCTTTGCGCCGATCCGTTATTTCTAAGTTTTTTCCAATCATTCCAGATATAAATATTTAATAATCAAATTTATATAGTCAGAGGATTCTTCGCAAGCAAACTTTGAAATAGATTGAAAAACCCATTTTCGAAAAATAACCTAAATTCGTCTTTGTTGTCGTCACAAAATCAGGTACTTATAATTTGGCAAAATTGATATTTTCGCAAATACAAATCCATCTGACCCAATGAACCGGTATTTGCGAAAAAATCCTGCAACCCCGGGATCAGGCGATTTCATTGTTTCTGATACAATGTGCTCAATAATAAGTTATTGGTAAAAATGCAAAATTTCGCAAATGTTTTTCCTATACCATAACAATTTCTGGTGCAAAACCGGGCCTGCGCCCAATGCATTCACGCTTCATCACGCAAGGTAAACACAGGTAGTAATAGAGAATACTGTCCTCCTCTTCGCATGCCAACTTTAAAAGCTTTTGTTTCATTTTTTGGATTTTTGCCTCCGTTAGCAAACATTCGAAAACGCTCTCGTTGCAACGAAGACCGAATTGTTCCAACGTCTTGGCAATTTTTCCCCGTCTTCGGTTATCGGTAATATCGTAGGCAACTACAACAAATTGTTTCATGGATTTTTATTGAAATAAGTTGAAATAAGTTGAAATAAGGGAAATGGGAAGCATTTTTCATTCCAACATCCTTTACCATTTGGGCATATAGGGTTTGTATTTTTTTGCCGTTCCTTCGAGGTATTTGACCAGCGCAAATGCCTGGTGCTGTATGATTTCATAAAAACGCATTTCCCTTTTTCGGAAAACCTCAACGGAATTGATCCGGTCGATCACTTTTAAGGCCACCAGTTTTCGCGTCTTGTCGTCTAAAAGGCCGTTAACCGATTTCAGGTTTTTGTTTTTCATTACCAGGGCAATAACCACCCTGTCAACAGCTTGTTGCCGAAACTCTTCGATCAGGTCGAAAACCAGGGAAGGACGGTCGCCTTCGGGTTTGTGCAGGTAACTGAGGCATGGGTTTAACCTTGCCCGGATAATTGCCTCCGTAACCCTGGCGTAAAGGATCCCATACCCGTAATTCAACATGCAATTCACCAGGTCGGTAGCCCCCTGTCGGTCCCTTCCCTGAAACCCGCTTTTTGCCTTGATCAGGATCTCCACCATTTCCCAATAACAGGAAGAAGCCAGACCTTCAACGGCAAACATTTTCAACCTGAATTCATCGAGGTTTTCATGCTGTAAATCCACTGATGAATCCGCATATTTTTCCATGTCCTCGATAAATTTTGGAAATGCTTCCCTGAATTTTTCATTGTGTTTCAAATAGTATTTTCCGTAATACCTGAGCAAATTGGCCTGATTGTTGATTTTCCCAAATACGAAATGACGGATCAGGATAAAGCCTTTTTCATTGCGGTAAGCTTCCAGTTGTGCTATCCCGGTTTGGGCATCCCCGAACGAAGGGGAGACTATCATCGCATAGGGCATTCCGTCTTTACCCAGAAAATCGATGGCTATTTTGTTTGCTGCACAAGCTTCCACCAAATTTGAGGATAAACTCACTCCGTCAGACAAAACAGTAATAGTTTTCAGGTTGATCAATGGAATCTCATTGACCACCTGACCGTTTTTCCGTACGGTCGCATTTTTGTCCCTCTTGCCCAGTACTAACCCCGGTTGTGTGATAGCCAGGTCAAATCCCGAGGCTTCCAGTTTCTGGTATTCATGCTTGCGTGACAAGACAGCCTCCCTGCTTTTTAGCGTTTTTGTTTTCTGTTTACGGGATTTATCCCTCTTTTCGTGTGAATGTTGTGATGGTCCAATTTGCCTGTTGAGGTATTCTGTCTTGTGGATGTTGTTGATCTGCGAAAAAAACTGTAAGGTCCGCAGTTGTTCCAGTACCGCCCCTTTTTTGATTTTTCCGCTGTTTAATGTTTCGGAACGCAAACGCAGCATAGCCATCAATTCATCATCAAGCTTCTCCAACTTCTCCTGCGGTACCAGTTTGGCATAGAAATTGGCGATCCCCTGAATGGTCTCTCTCAGTTTGGGAGTGATCAAACCCTGACCTAACCCTGCAGCTTCTGACATCTTTTGGACCAATCGGTGGTATTTTTTTTCGGAAAGGTCGATCTGGCCGTTGTTAAAATAGATGCCTAAAAATTCAAAGCCCTTGCTGACCGGGCTTACGGCTGCCTCTTCGTTCAGGGCAAGTCCCAGTTGATGGGTAATCACTTCCATCGCTTCCTTCATCGCCTTTTGGGCCTCTTCTTCGGTATGGCCCAAAATCACGAAGTCATCGGCATACCGGACAAACCCATAGCCGTGTTCAACCATGATTTTATCAAGCGGATAAAGGTAGAAGTTGGCAAGCAAGGGTGATACAACACCGCCTTGCGGAATACCTTTGCGGCTATCCTTCCAATGATAATGGCGGTCAACCCGCCCCATTTTCACGAACATCCTTATCAGCTCAGTTGTTGATGGGCTTTTCAGATAAGCGGATAGTTTACCAAACAAGGCATCGTGTGGGATGGTATCGAAGAAATTGTCGATGTCGCATGCGGCCAGCCAGGTGTATCGTTCGTTAGTGATCAGGTGCCGCACCTGATTGATCGCCTTCACCGCGCCTTTTTTCTCCCGGTAGGCATAGCTCACCTTCAGGAACCCTTGTTCGAGAATTGGGGTTACTACCATTGTAACGGCAGTCTGCACTATTTTATCGTTGACTGTCAACAATCCAAGGCGGCGTTTCTCCGTCTCGTTTTTTGGGATCATCACTTCGCGGTAGGGGTGTTGGATGTAATTGCCCGATTGGAGCTGACGGGTTAGCTCCTCCAGATTTTGATCTACCGTGACGGCATAATCATTGACTGTTTTGAAGTCAATTCCGCCGGAAGTGTTTTTTTCCTTTACCCGAAGCCAGGCCGAATAAAGGGTTTCCCGGGTACAAATTGAGTTGAATAGTTGATCATCCATAGGCAGTTAGTAGTTGTGAATGTGATAAATTGGTTTGAATGTAATAACAAAGTTGTAAGGAATTCGAAGTTTAAAGTTATATGTATCGGATTCAGCCCTGACAGGGTTTTGAACCCTGTCAGGGCTGAACGGCTGAAGAATAAAAATTGAAAGCAGTCTCTTTCCAATATGTCAAAGAACGTACTCTATAGTTTTGTCAAAGAGTCGTTTTTATTTGCTGATGATGCTGTATTTTCCCAATCCAAAGGTGGCAGTCGATCCGGCATGAAGAAAACTGCCCAGCGTGAGCAGCGGCATCCAGTCGTTTAATCCTTCGCCTTCGTAGGTGATTTGTCCGGTCAGCCCGTCGAAATTCATCTTGGTATCCTGCGTCCCCGAATAGCGGCGCCAATCAGCAATCTGCACCTTAGATTCCTTGATCCGAACACTTTTAGGAAGATCAAGCGCCAACAATTCCGGTTCCGGCCATGGAGTACCACAATGAAAATGGGCGATTAATCCAAGACGGTAAGCCAATCTTCCTGCAAAAAAGAGAAATTCAGGAGCAGTGCGTAACAAATCACCATTTTCCCGAAGCCGGAGTGGATTATCCAGCTGAAGCACAACCAAGTTCTCAATCTGTTTCACATCGATTGAGGAGATACCGAGCCTTTGGGGTGGAGCATAACGATGAAGCGGGATATACTCCAGATCTGAAGATAGAACCTGTAAATCTACAGGTCTGAACCTTCCGCGTCCTTTCCCTATACCCCTATCACCCATACGGTCGAAGGTGCGGGTTAGCAGGGGAAGATGATCAATCACCCGGCCAATTAAGGTAAGATCGAATCCAAAAGTATCTCCAATGGCAAATTCAGTCTTATCACCCGGCAAGGGATCAATGATATAAGGATGGGGGCTTTTCGAATATTTTCGCTGATGGGGATGCTCTTCCTGCACATAGCTGTTGAACAGCAGTGAAAACGGGCATTCAAACCGTTCCCGGCAATTTTCGCACAACACTCTCCGATGCGTACATACTTCGTTGCGAAAGGTTTCCCCGAAGCAACCACGAAAAGCGGAGCCCTTGTAAACCGGCAGAACGATGGGTTCCAACGCTTCAAAAATGATCCGTACACGGACAAAGGTGATAGATTCTATAAAAGAAAGATTTACCATATTTGAGGTTGTTAATATTTTTCGTTTTCAGATCCGGAGGATTTGCATGTTTGTAGATAATGACGTGATGAATGGAAGGTGCGACCCCGCCGGGGTCGAATCTCTCAATTGTCAGCTCTTTCTATAAACATGTGATGCCTCCGGCATCAATTCAAAATGTTAATCATTCATTTAACCCAAATCCGGAGGATTTGTATGTTTGTAGAAACACAATCATGGATGAAACGTGCGACCCCGGCGGGGTCGAATAATTACCCATCCGGCCTTCTATAAACATGCGATTCCTCCGATATCGGACAATATCATTCTAACCATTCGAACAAATATTCATTTTTGAACTCAATCTCAAAAGCTTTCAAAAAAGCTAAATATTCCTCCTTGAAACTCCTTTTTTGATGGTGTTCTTTTTGCCTCTCAATGTATTGTATCACATCTGTTAACTGCGAATGGCCGTATGAAAAAGCCCCAAAACCTTCCTGCCATTTGAAATTATACGGTCTCATTTCTTTTTCTTTGATAAAGGTGTTTGATGATTTTTTGATTTCCCTTACCAAATCTGACAGACAACATGTTGGTTGCATTCCTATAAAAAAATGAATATGGTTGTGAGTGCCATTTATGGAGAGCATTTTTTGCCCTTTATTTTGGATAATACCGGTTATGTATTTGTAAAGCTCTTCCTCCCAGACCGGTTTTAAAAAGGCGTTGCGGTTTTGCACGGCAAAAACCACCTGGATGTAAATTTGTGAATAGGTATTAGCCATTTTGATATTTTTTAGACGGGTTATAATCCGGAGGATTTGCATATTTGTAGAAAATGATGCAATAAACGAAAGGTGCGACCCCGCCGGGGTCGAAAACCCATCACTCCGAAATTTTTCTACAAACATGTGATGCCTCCGGCATCAATTATTAATGCAATATTCTCGTATTAAACCATACCCATCTGACCAAATATCAACTCATCAACTGAGCCCTCAGTTACAATCTCGGGCGCATTCTCAATCCGGTAAAGAACATCAGGGCCCTTTATTTCGGCCAGCGGGACTAAATTACCGCCCCACCATAAAAACGGGTTTTTAATTTTGCAAATTCCGATCAGCAATATCAATCCTTCATCGGCAGGGACTTTGTATCCGATGTCCTTTTCAGTTTTCAGGCTCATTTTGATGCTGGCATCGGCAAGATTGATTTTCTCGATCAACGGACTGTCGGCTTCGATCGAAATACCGGCATTGCCGCTGTTTGAAACAGCAATAATGGCCCTTTCGGTTTGCACCAGATCGGTCACTACGCAGTATTCCTTTTTCCAACGTCCGGCGGATAACATTTGTTTTAATACTTCACCGAGCTTTGCTTTGTTGGTAATTCGGGTGGTGGTACAACCGGCCGCGTTAAAATAAACCATGTTTTTTGAAGAAAACTTGATGTCGAGGGTGGCCTTTGCCAGTTCAACCCCCTGAACAGACAGGGATCCTTTGGGCAACAGGCTTACTTCGACGCCAACCTCCGATTTAAATTCCTTATTGTCTTTCGTTTGGTCGGGGGTAAATTGTAAGAAATCCCCTTCAAATTCGGGAAAGTCTTTTTTTAGTTTTCCCATGGGGATAAAAATATTACCCTCCATTACGCCGTAGTCCCCTAATTCAATGGGAGCCCCTGGTTCCCAGTTAGCATAAAGCACCTTGAAATGCTTTTTCACTGCATCTGCATATACCTTCGCAATACTACTCATGACTGAGAATTATTAAATTGTGCCTACTCTATCCAGTTTTCGGCTTGCCTGTTTTAATTGAAATATCTTACATACGATTCCTCTGGAATCAAATTTGTCGATTGATCTTACCTTTTAACCAAATCCGGAGGATTTGCATGTTTGTAGAAAATCATGTCGCACATGAGAGGTGCGATCCCGGCGGGGTCGAATCTTTCTCTCTCCGAATCTTTTCTACAAGCATGTGATTCCTCCGGAATCAAAGAGCAATTTTTCTCCAATTTGGTGCATCATCGAACCGTGGCGGTGTAATTTCCACCGATTTGGTGCGTTGTTCCACCATTTCGGTTCGATCACGCACCAAATTGCTGCGATCACGCACCGTAGTGGTGCAATATCCACTGGTTTGGTACAATACTGCAGCGATTTACTGCGTTCACACACCGAATGGGTGTAAATAGTGAAGCGGTGACTTGAAATCACCCTTTCTCTATTAAAACTTACCTCTTTTATCAAAGAACGATATTTGAAAAAAACCTCCGGTTCCCGGCGCCGGAGGGATTTCAGGTTATTTTACTTCAACCGCTTTCATCGGCTGAGTTTTCTGTTTAAAAAGCTTTCCCAGCTCGTCGACAATGGCTTGTGAGCCGGGGATACCGAGTTTCACGTTCATCTTGGCTTTGTCGTAAACAAGCCGTGCCACTTTGAATGCTTCAGCGCCTGCAAGTTGTTTGGTATCGCGTACCGATTCGAGCAATTGGTTCAGGTCGTTCTCCAATGTAAAAAGGAACGAATAAAGATCTACATCTTTGGGGGCATCTGCAAGCAGGCCTAAACCAGGGTCGAGTTCTGCGTTGCGAGTCGCCAATTCGATGCTTTTCTCAACAAATGGTTTGCGGCCATCGTCAATCTTTAGCAACGCATCGCGCTCTGCTTTCGATAGCTTAACCAAAAACGGAAGGCCGTTTTTGACATTCCTGACTGCCTGAAAAATCGACTCTCTGTTTTCAGGAGGGAGTACAACATTAATTCGATTGTCCATAACATTAATTTTTAATAGATTATTTAATACTGGTTTTATTCAGACCGTAGCCGGGTACGGGGAGAATCGGGGGGGAGTACTAATCCAATTTTTTATTATCGAGTACAACATATTTATACCGCATTAAATCAAGCAAATTGTGGTATAATGATGCCAATGAATTAGTATAACTGCTATTCAAATTTTTATCTAAATTGGCTGGAAGGTATATACCACAGTCATTGAAATAGAAAACTGCTAAACTACTGTAATCTGTCTTTATTTTTTCAATGAGTGAGTCTAGTACCGTAGTAGACTGATTTGAATTACGATCTGGAAAAGTGAATGTATTTCCTATGTTATTTATAAAAAGAATATCAAAATCATAAGAAATTAAATCTATTTCGATCTTTTGTCTATACTTGATTTTATTCGGATTGAATTTGTTTTCTTGAAAATAGTTTTTTATAATCTTTTCTGAATCTTCATCTTTAGAAATTACTAGGATTTTGACATCTTCCTTTAATTTATTTTCTGCTAGATGGTTCCTTATTTTGACTTCTAATGCATCAGTCCATTTATCGTCTTTTAAATGCTCATCTATTCGCTCCTTAGCTTTACGTTTCACATAATCTTTTGTACCAAAGAATGCAGCAAGAAAACCGATAATTGCAAAGAGAATTGACAAGGGGCCAGAAATCCAATTTAAACCAAGTTTCCAAAGTTCTCTTTCAGTCTTATAAGCCGTTTCCTCTGCTTCGACTGCTTTACTATGAACTATATTCAATTTATAATCTATACTTCTTATTCCCGAATCATGTGTGCTAAGATCTTTTTCGAGTTTTTCAATCCGTTTTTTAAGGGAATCGATTTCTAATGTTGAATTTTGTTTTTGGGCAAATGAACTGGTTGATAAGAAAAAAACGAATATCAGTGTTAATTTTATTTTAATGTGTTTCATAATTTAAGGTTTTAAGTTGTTTAAACTTTTTAATTCAAAGTTGTTGAGTTTAGGTGCAAAGTCAACAATTGAAAGATTGTTGACTTTGATAGCCTTGAAATCATCAAACGGTCTTTCTTTCCCTTGCCCTGGATAGTGTATTTCGTTGTTGTAATTTCCGGTAGCAATCGCTAACGCAGGGGCGACATCAGTCTTCCACTCCTCGAACGAACACGGACACTCCTCGCACAATTTCTTTTCAAACAAGGCCATATAACCAGCAGCATCAAATTTGTCAGGTACGATCGGTTCAATCTTAATCAGCTTTAATTTTCCATATCCCAGGGGTTTTGCCATCCCCATCAGGTGAAAACATTTATCACTATTGCCGTGGAAGGTTAGAGCCGAGAGCAAAGCTCCAAGTTCCTGGGGCTTTAGGTTGTGAAACCTGATTTTGGTAGTGAATGAAACCCCTTTTGGCAATGGTTTAATCTCAGTCTTTACCTTTTTTTGTCGTTCTGTGATGATCTGTTCTACAATTTTCTGATGCACGAGATATCGCTTCCATCCGTTTATTTTAGCATAGTTGTCTGAAAAGGTTGACGGGTAACGACCTTCCTGTTTCAGGTAGAAAGGGTAAAATGTGGGCTTTGGCGAGCCTAAGATAATGTCCTTGGCTTGTTGGTTGATGCTCTTTCCATTCATATTGACAAACGCCGGAGCAAACTGAACTCGTCCTTTTAAATCGTGATTGGAAGAACCAAAAATACATTGTGCCATATCAAGCTCATCGGTTTTGTGACTCTCGTCCAATAAGTCGTGTATGCTGTTTGCATAGAGTTCGCGGTGTAGGAAGGCAAGCCCCAGACTGCTAATCGTTCCTTCTTCATCTTTGGTATAAAAAACCGGGGCAAAGCAAAGTTTGTCGGTTAGTTCATCGTAAGTTGGATTACGGTTGAAGTTTGTTATCTTCGTTTTCGCTTTCCAGAAAGTCCATGATTCCGATTTGACCTCATGTTCGTGAATAAATAAAAAATCGTCAATCACTGAATGATCTAAAGGCTTAGGATCGATAATTCTTGGGATTTGAATTCCATACTCATGTTTTTTACTGTTCATCCATCCTGAAAGCAATAATACATACTTTTCGTTGTCATCATTGAGAATGTAAAAAGGCCTCCCTGGTATTTGCTCGTATTTCCCTTTCACCGTTTTCGCACTTCTAAGACCAGACACGTCAACATCCTGTTTAAAATCAGCAATTTCTTGATACGATAATTTCTCACATTTCGGGCTTTCGATCAAATGATACAGATCGTTAATTTTCACCAACAGACCGGGCTTGATTTGGTCAGTATTTGCTTTTGTTTTTAGTGTATAATCATTATTGTCGAAATCGCGCATACTGTATCGGTTATCGTTAACCAACGGCCCTATTTTAGATAACGACAGTATTTCAAGCACGTTACGAACCATTCCTTTTACAGAAGTACCAGGAATAAAAGGTTTACCGTTAAGATTAACGCTTTCCGGTTTATCTTTTCCCTCTTTAATGATTAACGGGGTAAGTGCTTCAAAAGTAACATCGATACTGCCTGATATTCCGTCAGAAAACGGAATATCCTGTGAGATCATTTTTCGCCATGATGGCTTATATACCCTTGCCGAAATTGGTGAAAAATTGTAAGGGTTATAGTATTTTTCGATTGTATTGTTATATGGTGGCATATTACTATTTTTTAAATCCTACAAAAGCGATAAACGCTGGTTTTAATACTTCAAATCCTTCACAAAGAGGATCGGACTGTTCAATCCAGACCTCCTTGAATAAGAGTTTCTTTATATCAGGTGGCATCCTGTTGGGTAGGTACTCAAGTTTGGTAATGTTTTCAGGATTACTGCCTTTCAGTTTAAACTCATAAACCAAATATTCACCATCAATAAACCGGATGAGATAAGAGATTTCATCGACTTTATTCCAAAGATTTCCTTCGATAATAAAGGGATTGCTTGATTCAGTTGGCCAGATGGGTTTGTGGTCCTGACTTTTCAGGTTTTGATCCATATATACATCAGGTTTTTCCTGATTGCTCCACCACAAATAGCCGTCGTATTTAATGTTGGCAGGAATATCTTGTAAGCTTATTTTATTTTTCATTTTTAAACTCCTCTCCATTTTTAGTAATTGTTCCTGTAAAACATCCGTTTCCACGCATGGTGCCTCCGCCAAGGGGCAGCATACCTGCACAAAGGTCTTTTAGCGTGCTTTCAAAAGTGTCTAAATATTCTTGCTCAACACTATTGTTCGCCAAGCAGATCAACGTAAAAGTCTCTTTGCTTCCAACCACTTCTTCGCTAAAGAGCGCACCGTCCATTGCCCCGCCTGTAAAGCGGTCAATAGCCACATGGTTGAGCAATTTTTTGTTGGCTGCCTTTTCCAAATGCAAATCAGAAAAGATTGTATTGCCACGTTGTCCATCGTTGTTATTAGCCGAATAGCCAAAGAGCGCACGAACAGCCGGATTTCCTTCGGTAACAATAGTCTGAAAGCGATCTTCCTCTTTTTTAGTTTTAATATCGATGTTATATCCTCTTTCTTTGAGCGTGTCAAGTGTAGGCTGTTTGTCAATAAAAACATCATTGGTTTTATTGTAATGAAAAGCCACCCGGTGAGCCAATGCTCCCTTTACCGAACTGGCTGGAATCAGCACCTTTTCACCAGAGAATTTACCTGTACCGTCATTCCATTCAATGATCGTTTCAGTTACGTAGCTCATGTCGGCATCGTCAGTGCCAAAGCCGGAGCCAAAAAGAAAGAAGTCGTCGGGAGTAAGTGTGATTTTGTATTTAATCCAACCGGATTCGCTCGGTTCCGGTTTAACAGGTGTAACGCTTTCCCAAAAATGATCATTCAAATCGGAAGTTTTGTTGAGATAGGCTTGCAGTTCTTTGGTCAAGTCCATTTCTTTTGCACGATACTCGGGGATAGTTATTTCTCCAAAACCTTTGCGGGTTCCGCCGCCCAGACGAAACCCGGGGTTGCTGAATTGTGCCAACATTTCTTTCCATACGCTACTGTCATCAGCCGTGCCAACCAGTTCCATTTCGAAACAAAAGCGGGTTCCTTTGTAAACCACCTGTTCGTCGAATTTGCCACCACCTTCAGATGCGCCTTTGTGCGAAATTCGCACATGTTGCCTGATTGGGAGGTTCAGAAAGTTTGCATAGAATTCAGTATTGTATGGAATTGACTGGATGCCATCGATTATTTTTCCGTCAGGACCTAACATTTGGGCTGACGAAAGGATAAGCCGCGACCCCAATCCTTTATCTCCATTCTGAAACCCGAACAGTTCATTCATCTCTTCTCCGTTTTCATTGGTAGTAAGTGCATTTCTCAGAACTCCAGCCAATGCTGTTCCCGGAATAGATGGCAATCCGTTTACATCGGTGGCTATCAGGCGGTCGGTCATTACATTGCCCTCGCCAGTTCCCATTGCTAACGGGATTGTGGCTTCGATGATGATACGGGCTAAATAGCGGTGTGTGTATTTTATGTTTTTCCCCATGATTATTTCCTCCTACATTTTTTTGCCATTTCAGCGGCAAGGTTTACTACTGCTTCTGAAGCCAGTACTTTAGGTTCAATACTATTGATAAACGATTTCAACGACTCAAGCCGACCTCTTTCGCTCCATTTATCTTTGGCAACGCCATGAATCAGATAACCATCAGGAGGACTGAAAAGCATATTTTTAAGTTCTTCATGATTTTTTGATCTTGTAGCAATAGAACGAATTGTACCCCATTGGGAAGAGAATGATTCCCCTTTGAAAGCATCATGATTCTTCTCAATAAACAGATTTACCTTTTCATAAACAATTTTTGCATTTGTTTTCTGTTTTTTGCTTGTTTCGAGATAGTTGAGTACAGCGTTATCTAATGGCAATGAAGAAGGTGTTTTTTCATTTCTTGTTGTCGCTGTTCCTTTGCGTTCTTTATCAAAAGAGAAGGTGGCCTTTCCCAGATCATCAGTACAACTTAAAAACTCAGGGTTGATGAGGACCTTTCCAAAACCTTCATTCAGAAAAAATCCTAAGCCTTTTTTGATTTGAGTTTGTTCCTCTGGGGTAATCTTCTTGCTGATACAAATCACGCTGCCTTTTTCAATGCCAAAGCGGTCGGCATCGCGCGACTGCCGCTTGAAATTATAAGGGGCGTAACGGAAAGTTCGGATTTGGCTTCGATCCAAATCAACCTTTGAACCTTCCATTCCATAATACTTTCCGTCCGTTGGTATTATTGGTTGTCCATTTTCTTCATCAATAAACAGCAGGCGACTTTCGGTATATAAAAAAGTAAAGTTTGCCTCGATGTTTTGTGTTTCTATAAAGCCAATCTCAAATTCAGCATCATCAAAAATCTCCACTTGTCCGTATTGTGCCGTTTTTGAGCGACCGATGTTTCGCTTTCCAGTCAAACTTTCCGTTATCATTTTCTTAACGTTTGAGGTCTCCTCTTCACTTAAATCGACCAAATCAACTTGAAAACACAGTTCCATTCCTGCTTCGAGCGATTGGTAACCATACATATTCTGGTCTTTTGAGCGTCGGGTATCGCTATCGTAAGCCGATTTTATGGCGAAGTTTTTGCCCAACTTGATCTCTGAAAATTGGGTGTCTTTTTCATTTACGATAAATTTATCGCGTAACTGCACCATTGGTTCCAATCTCTTTTGTTCTTCCGACAACTGATGATAGATATAGATCTGGTCTTTGAGCGTTTCGCCTTTTTTGACATACCACGAAGCCGGAACCTTGATAGCCCGTTTACCATCGATTAACGGAAAGGCATCACCAAAACGAACTTTCGCATTGTGGAATATGTCCATTGCAAGTTCCGGTTTGATGTCGGTATAAATTTTCCCGGCAACGAGGCCAAGAAAAACATTTCCCGGTATATAATCCAATGTTCGCTGTATGCCTTCGGTTGCAGCGAGTTCACTCAAAACAATATCAGAATGCAAAATACATTTGAATTTTAGTGTTGTCATTTCGTATCCTCCTTTCCATTTATCATTTCAAACTGACATCGCCCCAATCCCCTGTTTCTGTTTTGTCCCAGACGTTTAATCCACTTGAAGCAAGCCTCAATTTGATCTTTATATTCCTCATTTACATTGGAAATCTCAGCTTCCAATACACAGGGTATCGTAGTTTGCATTCTGCGGAGCGAATGTTTTTCAGCCACTCCACTTTGCCCGTTAATGGCGGTAGAAGAAATGGAACGATAATAAAATGGAGCAAGTTCTTTTTCAACACTTGCAGTGTAAAGCTTGTCGGATAACTTCGCGTTGGAAAAAAAGCATTCTCCTTTTTCAGTTACTCCAAATTCTTCCGGATCATTCTCTTCTGTTTTATCATTTGGTTTCTTGGAAGAGAAGCCAAATACAGTTTTTATGAAATTATCTTCGTTTTTGACTAACGTTTCAATTTCGATTGCGGCCTCCTTTATTAATCCTTTCAGAGTCCGTCCCGGAATATATGGCAATCCTTTTTTGTCTTTTATGACCAAAGCATCCAGATCACTTCCCGAAGTTAACCCAGAACCGGCATGCCATTCGGAGAAGAATTTGATTGTATATTTAATCGTTTCCATATTAATCGTTATTTGGGTTAATGGATAAAACAGTAAGCCAGTCGTAAACGGGGGATTTTTCTTTGATTACCCCATTGTTCTTTTTTAATCCCAGATTATTTAGGATGGTATCATTCCCGACTGAGATCAGTCTTTTCATGCGTTGTTTAGCCATCTCTTTATTGTCATGCAGATCAGTCAGCCACTGCCTAAGACTGGATTTGATGGCATTGCCCTCTTTGCCGCGAAGGAATGATGCTGCCGCTAAAAGACCATCAATTGTTGGTTTATTGTTAGGAACAATTGTGTAATATGGACCAAAATCGAACCTTATGTCAGAAGCCTTGGCCGTTAACTCGCGTTCAATAATGTCTTCGTAGCTTTCTACAAAACTGTCCTGCACTTTATGGAACATCAGACACGATGGGACAAGCTCATTCGCTTTGACCTTGGATTTTGCATCTTTCTTGGCATTTGCACAAAGTTTCTCGGCCAGGTCAACTGCATAGTGGAACGGATAATTGACTTTGATGAAGGCTATACCAGTACAAGCAGTGAGGCCGTTTTTAAGATCAGTAGTAAAACCATGCTTGCTGAAATTTATCTCTGTCTGTTTTTTAAATTCTTCCAGATATGCTTTGGTAAAGTCTAATGCAAGATCAGCACGACAAACAACAGTTAGGTCATCGCCGCCAACAATGATTGGGCGGAAAGGGATTTTATCGGTTTCTTTCAGTTTAATTGCTTTCATCGATTCTTCAAATGCGGTATTGGCGGCAACTTTGGTCGCTTCATCAACCGCTTCCGAGAATCTTTTTTCTAAATCGGCATAATTACGTCCTGTCGTAATTTCATCTTTAAGATTTTGAAGCGCCTTCCCCATATTGTTCCCATCGGCATGAATTACAGCAAGCCAACTGTAATTTGTATCTTTTGAGGAGACGATCTTTTCAACATCGGCAGTTATTCTTTCTTTATCGAAATAAGAGCCAAAAAACAACTCGCTAACCCTTGAAGATTTTTTTGTTTGTTCCCGCTTAAGAAATGTTGCTTTGTCCAAAGGTTTTCCATCTACATCTTTTTCGTCACAGGATGGCAACCCAGTTCTTCTTGAACGATTAATGACCATATAACCCAGATCAACCGGACGGAAGGGATTGTTTCTCTGGGCAGTGAGTTTGCGTTCTAATTCCTCAGACTTTAATTGAAATTGATCAGTTTCTGATATTTCAACTACTGCCTGACTTATATGCACCCCGGGGGCAAACTCCAGAATTTTTTTCGGAAATTTTTTTACCACCTTACGGCATAATGTTTCATCTTCAAAAACGTACCGGATATTTCCGGCAGCGTTTCTAATGGCATTTGGATTCTTCTTGAAAAGGTCAAAGTCTTTGCCGATCATTTTCGCGAACTCAGTTGTGCAAATTTGCTCAACTAGTTCGCTGGCCCCGGCTATTTCTTTCAGTTTATTGGTCTGAAAAATATAGCCTTGAATACTGTGAATAGTTAATCCATAGAGATAGTTTTTCATATATGTTTGATTAGATATTTGATTTTAAGATTCATACCTCCGTTTATTATAAGTAGTTGTAATGGTTTGACTGAGTTAAATTCAATCACCTGCTCCAGCGAAGAACGCTTGTTGCTGTTTACGTTGTGGTGGTCGATTGCGAGGTAGTGCAGTGGCGGGGTAATATCTTCGGTCAGTTCTATCCCGACAAAAATCTGTTTTCCGTTAAAAAGGTCCTGGTAGTCGCTAAGTTTTGCACCCCATTGCAGGTGGCGGTCAGCCATTTTCTCCCCTTCCGCAAATCCGTTTGCGGTTAAAAGCTGCCGGATGGTTAGCATTTCAAGATCGGCGCCGCCAATTAAGAAGAGATAATCAGGTCGGTCCATGTTAGTTAATTTGGGCATCAAATATTAGTAAATATTATTGAAAAATCAATAGATTTTGGGAAATTATTTTTCACAAGTTGGTTTTCTTCAGGTTTTTATGGGTTTACGGCTTGTAGGGGCAGACCTGCAAACCCTGCTTTTGGCACAAATTTCACACAGAAATCACAATTACAGGATTCTTTTATTCAATCGTTCGCTTCGAAAAACATGAGGTGACAAACAATAAGGTTCTGCAACAGTGGAAGAGAATGGCACACCTAAAAATAAGCGCAATAGGAGTTACCCCACAATTTCAAGATAAAGCTTGCAACAACTTGTTATTGGGAACCCCAGATGGGGTTTATGAAGATTTTTATCCCACTCGTCCCCAGTTGCACTGGGTGTTATTCACAGGAAACTCATACGGAGTTGCTCACCCGGGAAACAGGGCTTCACTTTATCGACATTGTTTTGTAATTCTAAATTCAAAGTTAAAAATTAAAACTCGTCTCATTTTTTTTGATAGATTTACACTATTCAATTTAAAAGGTAGACAAAATGGGTTGGGAGGAATTTGTACCTGCTGATTTAAAAGAACTGTACGAGGTTCAGGACTATAAACATGCTGCTGCCATTCTGGCCGTAGAATTTCCACAGGAATTTAGGGAGATTTGTGATGTTTAAAGAAGATTCAGGTTTGAGAGAAGTGATATTTTAGCTGCCGGTGGGAATGAAAGCCGAATCCCAAAACTCTTTTCTGATATTTTGCGTCCGATGGGGTGGAATGAAAAAAATTTAGATGCCGAGTTAAATGTATTTGAAATTAAGGGCAAATCTAAAATATTAAAAAGCACTTTAAAACATGGTTCTCACTTGGTTGATTATTTAAAAGGCAGAGTTGCTTTCGACCTCGAATGGAATAGTAAAGACCAGACTTTTGACAGGGATCTCTATGCTTTCAGGGCTTTTTTTGAATACGACGCAATTAGTGTTGGTGTCTTAGTAACCAGAAGTAATGAATTGGATCCGCTTTTTAAACAGCTGGGGATAAATTCAAAATATGGGGCAAGCACTACGCATTTAGGAAAATTAATCCCAAGACTTCAAGCAGGGAGAAACGGAGGCTGCCCGGTTCTGGTATTTGGTATCACATCAAAATTAATGATCGACAATGAATAACAATATTTCAGCAAATGAAGATTTCTTAGATTTTTTAAAGGATAGGAAATTTTCAACTATTCTGGCAGATCCGCCTTGGCAGTTTCAAAATAGGACCGGTAAAATGGCCCCTGAACATAAAAGATTAGCCAGATATGCTACCATGTCTTTAGAAGAAATAAAGTCCCTTCCTGTGCAGGAAGCTACATCCAATCCTGCACATTTGTATTTGTGGGTTCCCAATGCATTGTTGTTCGAAGGGTTAGAAGTAATGAAAGCATGGGGATTCACTTACAAAACAAATTTGATCTGGTATAAAACGAGAAAAGATGGAGGACCTGACAGAAGGGGGGTTGGGTTTTATTTCAGAAATGTAACTGAATTAATTTTATTCGGTGTAAAAGGAAAAAAAGCAAGAACGCTTCAACCGGGTAGGACCCAGGAAAACATCATAGTGAAGCAAAAGCGCGAACACAGTAGAAAGCCGGATGAACAGTATGAGTTGATTGAAGAATGTAGCCCCGGGCCTTATCTGGAGCTATTTGCAAGAGGTTCCAGGCCAAAATGGATTTGTTGGGGGAATCAGGTCGAAAATTATTTTCCGGAATGGGAGACTTATAAAAATCATTCTCAGAATGGGAAAAATGGGAATAAGATTACAGGCACTAATGGACTTTATACTCTGCCAGTTGAGGATCTAAAATTGTTTGAGAAAAAGGAAAAGATTAAAAAATCTGCCAAAGAGGAGAAAAAGGGCTGAAATTCAGCCTTTTTTTATTCCCATTTTACCAATGCAGCAACCCTAACCCGATCGTAAAAGGCTCCATTGCCGGCCCCCGGTTATCCCTGAAAAAAGGGGTAAAGTAGTAGGTACCGTAGATGTTGAACCCCCTGTAACCTAAGCGGGCGGTGGCGCCACCGCGGAAGGGGCTGATGTTAAAATCGTCACGGTCTTTGGATTTGGTGCCGTCAATTTTCACCTTCGTATGTGATCCCATCTTCATCCCACCAATTACTCCCATCGACATCCAGAGGCCTGTCTCTTTTGGGAACTGAAACTCCAACAAAAGCGGAACGGTCAGATAGCCGGTCGATAATTTTGTTTTCTGCAGCTTTGGGTCGCCGATCGGAATTGGCACGATATAGCCATCTGCATTTCTGATAGTGAAACCATTGCTGAAGCGGTAGTCGTTAAAATTGAGACCCAAACCGGTGACCAGGCCAAAATTTTGCTTTCTTTCCTGAAGGCCAATACTAAGTTTCAACAGATTAATGTTCACCTCCAATGACTTGTTGTGGTTGATGTCTAAGTAGTTGGAGCCGTTGTATGAGGAAAAGCCAGGGATAGTATAACCGGCATAATCAACATTTGCAAAGGAGTTGACCCCCATTTCAAAAAAGGCCCAATGCCCTTTAAATT
>JAMDDG010000284.1 GCA_023488865.1 Bacteroidota bacterium
TGACTCCCTGTGCAGCCCTTCCGGTCATTCTGATTTCATCTACTGAAAGTCTGATAGTTACACCGGCTTCTGTGATAATCATCAGGTCATCTCCATCGGTTACATTTTTAATAGATACCAGCGCACCTGTTTTTTCGGTAATATTGATGGTTTTAACACCTTTGCCACCCCTGTTGGTCACACGGTAATCTTCAATTTTGGATCTTTTGCCATAGCCATGTTCGGAAACAACCAAAATGTCATCTTCGCCATTCATCACGCATATCATTCCGACCAATTCATCGCTGTCGCTTCCTAACGTGATTCCTCTGACCCCTGAAGCTGTACGTCCGATTGCACGGGCGTGGTTTTCGTGGAAACGAATGGCCTTGCCCGATTTTACTGCAAGCATGATCTCATTGTCCCCGTTGGTCAATCTTGCTTCAAGAAGTTGGTCATTCTCCCTGATTGTTATGGCATTAACCCCGTTTTGTCTTGGACGTGAGTAAGCTTCCAATGAAGTTTTCTTAATGGTCCCTTTTTTAGTACAAAGAATAATAAAATTGTTGTTGATGTATTCTTCATCTTTCAGGGATTTCACATTAATGTAAGCTCTCACCTGATCATCCGGTTCAATGCTGATCAGGTTCTGAATGGCCCTTCCTTTTGATATTTTTGTTCCCTCCGGTATCTCATACACTTTTAACCAGAAACATTTCCCCTTTTCGGTAAATAACATAAGGGTGTTGTGCATCGTAGCAATAAACATGTGTTCCAGAAAATCTTCATCCCGGGTACTTGATCCTTTTGATCCAATGCCACCTCTTGACTGTGTCCTGAATTCAGACAGTGGAGTCCGTTTAATGTAACCCATATGGGAAATGGTAATCACCATGTCTTCGTCTGCATAAAAATCTTCAGGATTGAATTCTTCAGATGCGTAGACAATCTCAGTTCTTCGTGCGTCGCCGTATTGTGCTTTTATCTCCAGTAATTCGTCTTTGATAATCTGCATTCGTATCGGTTCGTGAGACAGAACTTCCTTGTACCAATCGATCATTTTACATAATTCAGTATAATCCTGATGGATTTTATCCCTCTCCAATCCGGTTAGTTTTTGTAACCTCAGGTCCAGAATAGCACGTGCCTGCAATTCATCCAATTCGAAGTTGGATATCAGGTTATCTTTTGCTTCATCAGGTGTTTTAGCAGCCCGTATGATAGAAATGACGGCATCCAGGTTATCAATTGCAATAATCAAACCTCTTAGGATGTGTGCCTTTTTTTCGGCCTGGTCCAAATCATACTCTGTACGCCTAATTACAACTTCATGGCGGTGTTCAACAAAATAGCGAATAAGATCTTTAAGATTGAGCATTTGAGGCCTGCCCTTAACAAGCGCTATATTGTTGACATTGAACGCAGTTTGAAGGGCAGTAAACTTATACAGTTTGTTCAATACCACACTGGCCATCTCATCGCGTTTGATATCGATCACAATCCGCATACCGGATCGGTCTGATTCATCGTTGATATTACTAATGCCTTCAATCTTCTTTTCATTGACCATCTCAGCAATTTTGATGATCATCTCAGCCTTATTGACCATGTACGGTATCTCCGTAATGATCAACTTTTCATGTCCATTTTCTGTCGTTTCAATTTCAGCACGGCCACGTACAACAATTCTTCCACGGCCGGTTTCGAAAGCTTCGCGTACCCCAGCATATCCATATATAATTCCACCCGTAGGGAAATCCGGGGCCTTTATCTTATCAATCAAAACATTTATTGAAACCTGAGGATCATCGATATAGGCAATAATTGCCTCTATAGTGTCAGGCAAATTGTGCGGAGGCATATTGGTAGCCATTCCAACAGCAATTCCGGAAGCTCCGTTGATCAGTAAATTTGGGAATTTGGTTGGCAACACAGTCGGTTCGGTGAGGGATTCATCGAAATTGGGTTGAAATTCAACCGTGTTTTTATCCAAATCAGCCAAAGCCTCTTCGGCAATTTTTTTCAGGCGTGCTTCTGTGTAACGCATGGCAGCCGGACTGTCACCATCAATGGAACCAAAATTACCCTGGCCATCGATCAATGGATATCGCATGGACCATAGTTGAGCCATTCGAACCATTGCATAATAAACGGAAGAGTCACCATGGGGGTGGTATTTACCAAGCACCTCCCCCACTATTCTGGCAGATTTCTTATAAGGTCTGTTTGAAAAATTTCCTAACTCGCTCATTCCGAACAATACCCTGCGGTGAACAGGTTTCATCCCGTCACGCACATCAGGAAGAGCTCTTGAGACAATTACCGACATTGAATAATCAATGTAGGCAGTTTTCATCTGCTCCTCTATATTAATCGGAATAATTCTTTCTGAATCAGACATATAGATTTTATTTGTATTATATTTTGTCAAAAAAACAACACAAAAATAAGCATTTTAAAGTAAAACAGGGAACAAGATCCTGATAAAATATTGTAATTCGTCAGGTAAATCATACGCCATCCGATCGTGACATTTTGACAATCCTGCTAATAAGTTGAAAAATTTATTTATTTCAACTTATTATTTGTTTTAAACTGCTCATTATCAAATTTTTGATTTATTTATTTCGAAAAGTGCCATTTAAATTAAAGGGAAGATCATGAAAATTTTAATTAATTTTATTTGTTATTTTACCGCAGGAACGATTTTTGATGAAAAGTATTTAAAACAATAAAATGGACTCTAAATTTTCACCCAGAATCAAGGATGTTTTAACATACAGCCGGGAAGAGGCAATACGATTGGGCAACGATCATATTAGTACAGAACATCTGTTCCTGGGCATTCTCAGAGATGGTGAAGGGATTGCCATTGACTCGATGAAACAGTTAGGCATTGACATTTCAAAATTGAAAAATGAAATAGAACTCCATCTTAGAAAGGGTTCTTCTTTGTCCATGGACGCTTCCATACCCTTGCTAAAAAATGCCGAACGAACTTTAAAAATTGTCTTTCTAGAGGCAAGGTCCCTGAATGAAGATACGGTAAATACCGGCCATTTATTGTTGGCAATATTGAAAGAGAAAGATGGATTGGTATACGAGCTTTTTAAAAAAAACGAAGTGAATTACGAAGAAGTTAAAAACAAGATAGTTGAATTATCCCGGGTTGAAAATAAATCAGACTTTCCGGAGGAAGGCGACGAACAGGATGATATGTTCGGACGCAGTGGCGGAAGTGGTTCCGGCTCTTCTCAGGGCCCAAAAGGGAGTGCCAATCCCAAAACGGATACTCCTGTGTTGGATAATTTTGGCGTAGATATTACCAAAGCTGCCATGGAAGGTAGCCTGGACCCGATCGTCGGTCGAGAAAATGAAATTCAAAGGATCGCCCAGATTCTTAGCAGGAGAAAAAAAAACAATCCGGTCTTAATCGGGGAGCCTGGTGTGGGGAAATCTGCCATTGTTGAAGGTCTTGCTTTGCGAATTTCACAAAGAAAAGTATCCCGTATTTTATTCGACAAAAGGGTGATCAGCCTCGATTTGGCTTCAATTGTTGCCGGTACCAAATACCGTGGCCAATTTGAGGAGCGGATGAAAGCCATTCTCAACGAACTGGCTAAAGTTGACAACATTATTCTTTTTATTGACGAAATACATACTATTGTTGGAGCAGGTGGTGCAACCGGTTCGCTGGATGCAGCCAATATGTTGAAACCTGCATTGGCAAGAGGTGATATTCAATGTATTGGGGCAACTACATTGGATGAATACCGACAACATATTGAAAAAGACGGTGCGTTGGAAAGACGTTTCCAGAAAGTGCTTGTCGAACCTACTTCCATCGAGGAGACCATAGAAATATTGCACAATATCAAAGAACGCTACGAAGATCACCACAACGTCACCTATACCAAAGAGGCAATTGAAGCCTGTGTCAGGTTGACCGCCAGGTATATTTCTGACAGGCATTTGCCTGACAAGGCGATTGATGCATTGGACGAGTCGGGTTCAAGGGTTCATATCTCAAATATTTCTGTTCCTGAAAAGATCATCAAGTTGGAAGAGAAAATTGAAGAGGTCCGTTCCGCAAAGATTCTTGCGGTAAAAGGCCAGAATTTTGAGTTGGCTGCGCAGAATTTTGAGTTGGCTGCGAGTTATCGGGACAACGAAAAGAACCTGTTAAATCAGGTTGAAAAAGAGAAAGAGATATGGGAGAAAGATTTGGAAAGTCATCGTGAGATTGTTGATGAACCTCAGGTGGCAGACATTGTTGCCATGATGTCAGGTATTCCGGTCCAAAAAATTGCCCAGGCAGAGGGAAAAAGACTTCAGGTGATGTACAATGACATGAAAAAGAACATCATTGGGCAGGATGAAGCGGTCGAAAAAATCACCAAAGCCATTCAACGCAACAGGGCCGGATTGAAGGATCCCAACAAACCCATTGGTTCCTTTATCTTCCTTGGGCCTACAGGTGTA
>JAMDDG010000448.1 GCA_023488865.1 Bacteroidota bacterium
GGATGCTGGTGCAGGCATATACCAGAAATGCGCCTTCGAGATCGGCTATTTCGTAGGGTTTTTCTACCCAGGAATAGCCTTTTGCTTTGATACCATCGCACACATCGAGGGCAACCACCGAAATGTTTTGAGTGAATTGCTCCAAAAAACTGATTTTATGGCTGGCTATCCGGCCACCGCCTATCACCAATATTTTTTTACCGGTAATATTGATCGAGATGGGTAAGAAAATCATGTTACTGTTATTCATATTTCGTAATCGGGTTTTATGCCCTCAGCCCGTCCGGTTGAAATTCGGTTCCAAAACCGCTCGTGCAGGTAGTACAGTGTTATTTTGGTAAAAATTTCAAAAAAACTGATGGACATGGCGAACTTAAATTTGCCGGTGACCAGGTAGGAAATAACAAAAGTATCTATGGTGCCGGTTAATCGCCAGCATATAGCTTTGAGTATGCTCCTGTATCTTTTCTCCTTCATTTGTTTTTATTTTGTTTTTAATGGCAAAATGGAATACCCACATAATCATTTTCGGTTGGCTTGAATATTTTCTCGTGGGCATTTCATGGATTAAGCTTTTTCGATGGTTACCGACCAATAATCATTCACCTTCTTTTGGTCCAGCACCTTGTGACCTTCGCCTTTGATGGAACCGGGCACATTTTCGATAGGTTCGCCTTCATCCAGCAATATCTCCAGCAAATCACCCGATTTTAAAGTGGCCAGTTCTATTTTTGTTTTCACGAAGTTCATCGGGCAAGCTACTCCCCGGAAATCCTTTTTGCGGGTGGTTGTTTGTTTTGGAACTTCGATGGAATTTGATTTTTCGTTGTTCTCCAAGTTTTTGAATTGCAGCGAGTCGTCCATTCCTTCATAAAGGTCTATGACTGCCCGGGAAAGATCCAGGATGGTCTCTTTCTTTTCCGAAAAACCATAGGATTGGTTGTCGCGTGCCATCTCCACCGATTCGCGGTAAACATTACTGATCAGCTTGGCGTTTATAAACTTATCCAAGAATTCGTTGAAAACTTCTGTCGTATTTTTTGGTTCGGCTCCCCTTGTAATTAAAAGCATGCGCGATGAAGCAAAAACCAGCGTGTAAAGCAGTTTGTTAACCGCTTCTTTGTTGGTCTCCCTGCTGAGTTGTTCCGTTACCTCATGGATGGTATTCAGGTCTACATCAATCATGTCGAAAAGTCCGGCGGAACATTCGCCAACCCCTTTCGCGGCCAGCGAAAAAATTTGGTCGCTACCCCAGTCGAAATAGTAGTTTTTGTCATCCCGAAATTCAGGAATGAGTTGGTATTTTCGCGTTAGCTCAGCGATATCTGCTTTGCCTTCCGCCTGAACATAGGCACTAAAAGAAGGATACCTGCTTTGTTTTTCCAGATAAAGCCTGAAAATATCAACGGTAAACTTCGGTAAATCGAAGGCACTGACTTCGCCGACAAGTTCCGCCAGTTTGGGATCCGCTCCGATGGATGCGCCGGCAACAACATGATAAGCGGGGTACATACGGTCGTTGCGGCCAACTTTTCCGTAGAAGCCGAGATCTGCGGCAATCTGTTGGCCGCAGGAGTTGGGGCAGCCGGAAATATTGATCCGCAAATCACTCAGTTTGTCGAGTGGCAAATCGCTTTTGCCGAGGGTTTTGCGCAGTGCGGCGCTCGCTCCTTTTGACATGCAAATTCCCAGGCGGCAGGTGTCGGCGCCGGTACAGGCAACTACCGTATTCAGCAACAAAGGCAGGTGCAAATCAACGCCGATCTTAACCAGAAAGTTGTACACATTGCCAAGGTACTGTTGGGGGATATTTCGCAAATGCAGATTTTGCCGCATGGAAAACCGGATTACATCTTCGCCGAAGTGGAGGGTAAAATCAGCTAACAGACCCAGTTTTTCAGCATTAATATTGCCATTTTCAAAGGGAACTATAACTGAAGAAAGCCCGGCCTGACGCTGGTCTGTAACGTATCTCTCCGTCCATTTCTCAAATTCCGGTGAGGAGACCAATTCCGGAATAAGATCGGGTGTAGGAGTTGCAAATTGAAATGTGGTATGATGGTATGGGATATCTTCGGACTGCTTAATCTCGTTGTATATTTCGAAGAACAAACGAAATACCTCCTCTTTCCCAAGTTTGTAGAATATATACCGGAGCCTGGCTTTGTGCTTGTTTTTACGGTTGCCGTACCGCGAAAATAATTTTTTAACTGCATCGGTGATGTAGAATATTTCTTCTTCAGCTATAAAATCAAATAACGGATAACCTACCATAGGCTTGGATGCGAGAGAACCTCCCAGGTAAACCTTAAACCCACGCTTGCCATTTTTTACCTGAGCAATGAATCCCAGGTCGTTAAATGCGGCATAACTTGTGTCTTTTTCGGAATTGGAAAAAGCAATCTTGAGCTTGCGGGGCAAGGTGAATGAATCGGGTTCTGCTATAAGTTTCGAAGTCAGGTTAAAAGCATAAGGGGTGACGTCGAAAACTTCGTCAGTAGCTATGCCGCTGTCGATGGATACCATGACGTTGCGGACCGTATTTCCACCGCCGCCTTTTGAAGAAAGTCCGATTTCTTTCAGGTTTTGAAGAATAAGAATGGCTTCGGGCAGGTCAACGTTCTGTATTTGGATTTCCTGACGGGTGGTTATATGAAGCAGGTCTGACTTGTGCCTGTGCGCAATCTCTGCCACTTTTTTTAGTTGAAATGGAGTAATGAAACCGGCGGCGCAACGGATACGGACCATGAAGGTCCCGTCTTTTCGCTGTTCGTAGATGCCCATTGGCACCCGGATCGCTTTAAATTTGACGGGTTCGAGTTTCCCATCCAGAAATTCGTCGACCAACGAACCAAAATATTTGATATCGTCGGATAGGGTTGCGGGTAAAGTGTACATATTTTTGATTTGAGACCTGTCAGGTTTCAAAAACCTGACAGGTCTGTGGTTAAACAATTATTATTTCTTCTTTTTCTACAATTGAATCTTTTATCCTAAAGGACTTTACATCTGACTGATTACTTGCAAGCGAAATGATCAGATAGCTTATTCCGGGATCGTAAGCCAGTCGGATGTCTTCGACGGAGGGTCTGGCAGGTGTTGCCGGGTGGCTGTGGTAATTGGCTACAATTTGCAGCCCTTTGTTTCTCGCATCCCTGACAGTCTGAAACTGCTCAGCCGGGTCAAATGAAAAATGTTCCGGGCTGTGGTCGATGTTTGTGAGTTGATAACTGTGCGTTACCACACCGTCATCTCCGGCCAGGTAGCCGCAGGCTTCGTTGGGAAGTTCATGCCGGGCATGGGCCACAATTTGATCTATAATACTTTGCTTGATAGAAATCATTTTTCGATTGTTATTTTGTGAATATTGTCCTTTACATGATTCACTTCCAGTACTTTAAATCCTTGCTCGGTAGCACTTCTTGGAACATTTTCCAATGGCTCACCTTCGGTAAGCAAGACTTCGAGCAGATCGCCGGGCTGTAGCCTGGAAAGTTCAATCTTCGTTTTTACAAAGGTCATCGGACAATGCTCTTTGGTGATATCAAGTTGTTTTGTAACCATGATTTTTGAGTTTTAGATAAAAATTCGATCGCCGCCTTCGGAGTACTGAAGAAAATTAGCCACCCCAATCACCGATTTGATCTCAGGGATAAAATCATCTTTTGTCATTCCAAGGATGTGCATGGACATCTCGCAGGCATAGAGGTTGACATTCAAGGCAATTGAGGCCTCAATCAATTCTTTGAGGGTGGCTACGTTGCGTTTGCGCATCAGAAAAGTCATCAGTCCGGGGCTTGCCCCCAGGAAATTCAGGCGACTTAACGGGACATTGTTCACCCCTCCCATCAGAAACCCGAAAATCCTGGCGAGCGCCCCTTTGCCGGTGAAGCTCCGTCCTTTCTTTTTCTTGATAGCATTTAAGCCCCAAAAGGTAAAGAAGATATTTACCTCATAATTTACGGCTGCAGAACCACTTGCAAGGGTAAATGCTGCAACCAGTTTGTCGAAATCACCGCTAAAGCTGATGATTGAAAGTTTCTTTTTTTCTGAAGTGTCCATGGTATTACTATTTAATGTTTTAAATCGCAAGTAGGAAGTTCGTATGTCTGCAAGCCGGTAATGGAAGGATGTTCACCGCATATCGGGCAATTAGTGTTTCTCCCGAACCTGATGGTCCTAAAATCCATAGAAAGGGCGTTGAAGGTCAATATCCTGTTGGTCAGCAATTCTCCCTTGTTAACCAGAAATTTTAAGACTTCAGTAGCCTGGATAGTCCCGAGCATCCCCGCTATTGAACCCAAAACCCCTGCCTGTGAACAAGTGGGGACTGCATTGGGAGGCGGAGGGCTGTCGAAAACACAGCGATAACAGGCATTTCCCGGAGTGTAGGTAAATGTCTGCCCTTCGAAACGGAGAATACCTCCGTGAGAAAAGGGCTTTTGGGCAAG
>JAMDDG010000445.1 GCA_023488865.1 Bacteroidota bacterium
CTGTAACTATTTTCCGAACTATGAATGCAATGCCCTACGTGATAGGTGCGCTGGCCTTTCTGGCACTGGCTTACCGCTTTTACTACAGTTTTATCGCCACCAAAGTTTTGATGCACAACGACCAGATTGAGGCGCCTTCTTTCCGCTTTTTCGATAAGCACAACTACTATCCCATGCCTAAATGGGTGGTTTTTGGTCATCATTTTGCGGCTATCGCCGGAGCCGGTCCCCTTGTTGGGCCAGTATTGGCTGCCCAATTCGGCTTTATGCCCGGCTTTATATGGATGCTGTTAGGCGCCGTGCTGGCAGGGGCGGTTCACGATGTGGTGATCCTGACTGCCTCCGTCAGGCACGATGGCAAGTCGCTCGTGGAGATTGCCAAGACGGAAATCAGCAGTTTCAGCGGTTCCATTACGTCCATTGCCGTGCTGATCATCTTAGTTATTGCCCTTGCCGGATTGGGCGTGGTTGTGGTGAATGCATTGGCCGAAAGTCCGTGGGGAACCTTTACCATAGCCGCCACCATTCCAATTGCCATTTTCATGGGACTGTGGATGTTTAAATTTCGCAAGGGGAAAACTGTCGAGGGCACTGTCCTCGGCGTTATTCTGCTCTCGCTGGCAGTGATTTATGGCAAATACATCCCGGGATCCCCTTTTGAAAGCTGGTTTACCTTTGACCGGAAGACCCTCACCCTTTTGTTAGCCGGCTATGGCTTTTTAGCCTCTGTACTGCCGGTCTGGCTGTTGCTTTCTCCCAGGGATTATCTCAGCTCCATCATGAAACTCAGTGTCATCGCGATGCTTGCGTTGGGGATCATTCTGGTAGCGCCCGAAATCAAGATGCCCAACTTTACCCCGTTTATCCACGGTGGCGGACCGATTATTCCGGGTACGTTGTTTCCCTATTTGTTCATTACCATTGCCTGCGGGGCGATCTCAGGATTTCATGCTTTGGTGAGCTCGGGCACGACGCCCAAAATGATCATGAAAGAGTCGCATATCAAGCCGATTGCCGTAGGGGCCATGTTAGCTGAAACCATGGTAAGTATCCTGGCGCTGATAGCGGCAACCAGTCTGTTCCCGCTCGATTATTTCCAGATCAACGTCTCGCCGGAGAAGTTTACCCAAATTCTTCCGCAACTTCAGGCGATGGGCTTTCACGATAGTAACCTGACCCAGCTGTCAGCCGAAGTAGGTGAAAAAATTGCCGGCCGGCCCGGTGGTGCAGTCTCGTTAGCGGTGGGAATGGCACAAATATTCTCCAACCTGCCGGGATTAAACGGATTAATGTCGTACTGGTACCATTTTGCCATCATGTTTGAAGCGCTATTTATTCTCACTACCGTGGATGCCGGTACCCGGATCGCGCGTTTTATTTTGCAGGAGTCGTTTGGGAAAATATATGCCCCTTTTGCCCGTACCAACTGGATTCCGGGAAATCTGATCACCAGTTTTCTGATCGTTTTTGCCTGGGGCTATTTTATTTATACAGGCACCGTATCGACCATCTGGCCGATGTTCGGGGTGGCCAATCAACTGCTGGCCACGCTGGCTTTGGCTATCGGAACCTCCTATCTGATCAATCATGGCAAACGAAAATACATCTGGATCACCGTCGTCCCGATGACCTTTGTCGGGATCACCACCGTTACCGGAGGAGTGATGAACCTGTTCAATATTTATATTCCGCAGATCACCGGGGCAGGCAGCCAAATACAGGGAGTGGTCAACACTACCCTTACCGTGGTAATTCTGATTTGTGTTTTGCTGATTCTGGCGGAAGCAGTTTCGAAGTGGGTGAGACATTCTGACCAGGAAAACGATTACACAACGCGCCCTGGCATTTCGGGAGAGGAGCGGCAGGAGTAGCAAATAGTTACACCAAGAAATGTGGAAATTTGAAAATTTGGAAATGATTGGAATATCTCAGGCTAATTTTATCGACAATTATCAACTGTCCCTTGTCAATTAATTTGCACATTTGCACATTTTCATATTTTCACATTCAATCATGAAAAGCATTGCCTCCATCGGACTTTTGGTACTCTCCAATACCTTTATGACTTTTGCCTGGTATGGTCACCTGAAATTCAAAGAGCTCAAGTGGTTTGAAACGCTTGGGCTATTTTCCATTGTATTAATCAGTTGGGGGATTGCTTTTTTTGAATATTGTTTTCAGGTACCTGCCAACCGTATCGGGTTTGAGGGAAACGGCGGACCATTCTCGTTGATGCAGTTGAAGGTGATCCAGGAGGTGGTTTCCCTAACTGTTTTCGTCATCTTTACCTTGCTCGTATTTAAAACCGAAACGATCAGGATCAACCACCTGATCGGATTTTTCTTTCTGATCCTGGCTGTCTATTTTATCTTCAAAGCAGATTGATAATCAGTTGGGGCACAAACCCAAGTGCAATCATCAGAATGGTACAAATAACGAGATTGATCTTGAAATTGAGACTTGATTCAATCTTGTGTTGTGGCTCTCCCTCCGCAAAATAACTTGCAAGAATAGGCTTGAAATAGAAGTAGATGCTGATCATCGAACCGACGACGGCTACCACCACCAACCAGGTATAACCCCCTTCGGCGGCCAGGACAAAAAGATTGTATTTGGCCATAAAGCCCGCCAGAGGCGGGATGCCGGCTAATGACATCATGGCGATGGCCATGGCAAAGGCTTCGACCGGGTTGTTTCGCGCCAATCCACGGAAGGCTGGGATAAAGAAGGTGCCCCGCTCCTCCCTGATAAGCATCAACACCGCAAAGGCAGTAATGGTGGCAATGACATAAGAGAGTACGAAGAAGAGCAGGACGCCTGCGGACTTCGGACCCAAAACAATTAGGGCCATCAGCAAATAGCCCGACTGAGCCACCCCGGAATAAGCAAACATCCGTTTCAGGTTGTCCTGATAGACGGCTGAGAGGTTGCCTACAATAATCGTAGCCACGGAGATGACGGTCAAAGTGGTCACCAACTCTGTGTGCAGCGACACAAAAGCAATGGATATCAGTCGGTAAAAGGCCGCTACACTGGCAACTTTGCCTGCAGTGGTCATAAATGCGGTGATAAGGGTTGGTGAGCCGGTATAAACATCCGGCGACCAGAAATGGAACGGAACAGCAGCAATTTTGAACGACATACCTACGAAAATCAACAGCATCCCGGCTACAAAAAGCATGGGAACACTCCCTTTCAAAGCAACCACATAGGCATTAATGGCCTCCAGGTTGAAAGAGCCTGAGACCCCGTAGACCAGCGCAATCCCAAACAGCAGGAATCCGGTAGCGAATGATCCTGTTAAAAAATATTTCATGGCAGCTTCGTTGGAGGCAATATCAAATTTCTTGCTTCCGGCCAGCACATAAAAAGAGATGGAAAGGGTCTCCAATCCGATAAAGAAGAGAATCAGGTTACCGAAAGAGGCCATCACAATTCCTCCGATCAGTGCAAATAGAATCAACGCATAGATATCCTCTAATGGTCGTACAACGCCTTTGTAGTAGATGTTGGCAAACATGAAAGTAAGAATACCAATCAGAATCAATACAGAACTGAATGCAATGCTGAAATTGTCGGCGATAAACATCTCGTTGAAGTAATGCACATTGGTGCCCCACTGTCTGAGGTTCAATATCATGGTAATGATAAGACCGACAAAAATCAGCGGCAGCAATACCTTTTTCATCTTCCGGACCCCGAAAAACATGTTCAGAATTGCCAGTATGGAAAGCGCTACGATTGCTTGCATATGAATTATTTAGCTATTATTTTTTTTTACCACGAAGGACTCAAAGGATAACACAGAAGGAAACAAAGGATTTATTTCAGCTATGCTGCGGAAGATTCATCAAAATCAATTTTACTTTGTGATGCCCTTCGTGCATTCCTTTGAGTCCTTCGCGGTAAATTATCAATCATTTTCAACGATAAACTTGCATTATACTTTTCACCCCTGATCCTGCGATGCCCAGAAACAGATGAGGATAGATTCCAATCCACAGGATGATCACAACAATTGGAACCAGTACTATTATCTCCTGTCGGGTTAAATCTTTAAACCCGGTAGTAGCTGCCTTGGCCTCCCCGTACATGGTCCGCTGATACATCCAAAGCATGTAAACGGCGCCAAGGATGATGGTTAAACCCGCAATTGCAGCCAGGTAACCGTTGTATTCGAAAACTCCCAGCAGGAGCAAAAACTCGCCGATAAAGCTATTGGTCAGCGGCAGGGAGATACTTCCCAGCAGGATGATCATGAAAAATGCCGCAAATACCGGAGCCTGGGCCGCAATTCCGCCCAGCGAGCTGATCTCTCCGGTTTTGGTGCGCCGGACGATAATTTCGTAACAGAAAAACAGTCCGACAATATTCACCCCGTGTGAAAGCATCTGAATCATGGCCCCTTCCAGTCCGTTGAAGGTTACAGAAAAGACT
>JAMDDG010000071.1 GCA_023488865.1 Bacteroidota bacterium
CCCAGATTTTTGCGATGGGATTGGTATTGATCCATTGGTAGTTTCTCGGTCCACCGTGGTAATCAAAATGATAATAGATCCCTGCCCCGCCGCTTCTTTTGCGCTCCTCGGCGGTTGGCAGGCGCCGTTGCTCCATTTGCTGTCGCCCAAATCCTGCTTTCCGGTAAAGTGTTCTGCTTCAATCGAAACAAATCCTTCTCCCTCTACAAAACCCTTCAGAGAGTCCGGGGTAATCTCCGTTGGATTCAAAGTATTAACCCGGACAGCCACCTCTTTCCCTGTGCCGGAGATTTTTACTTCGCCAGTGGCTTTCCCTTTCGGCGCCTTGCTCCAATCGACTTCCACCCAAAGGCGGTTGTCTTTTCCAAAAGGAGTTTTGGCTTTGCCCATACGGAGCCATGGATTGTTTGATATAATCTCGATGTCGAAAGGGATTTTCCCTTTGTTAAAGATGTCGATGTAATGCTTTTGTTTGTTGAAAACGTCGAATTCTGGTAACACCGGAATTGCCTGTTCGCCTGGCCACACGGCTTCGGAACCTTCTACCGAGACGCCCATCGCCGGAGTATCGGTAACTGCTACTTCCAGCAGTTTAATGGCACGGAGGCTGTTTACCGGCGGATCTACCCAGCTGGTATAGCCCAGGTGGGTTTGATCCATAAAGTGCTTCCATTTCCCGCCTGCAAGATCCCGGTTGTAATAACCCATCAGACTGGTATCAGATTGGAAAAGCAAACGGGTCTGATTGGCCATGTCGTTGGCGCTGGCACGCCCCTGGCTGCTATACAATTCGTTCTTCCCGGCGGCAAGGTAGAGTTCGTTCACGAGCGCAGAGGCCTTCGTCGGGAAAAGGACCAGTTGATAAAAAGCATCCCGCATTTCAGGAGGAAGTTTGCCGGATAGCTTTTCGGCTTTCAATGCAAGGGAATTATACTCCTCAACAACCCTTTCGGCTTCACGGTAGTTGACCTGGCTGTAGGTGGAAGGGGAAAGCAGCTCCGGTTTTCTCCGTCCGTTGAACCTGGTGTATCCCGAGAGGATTTCCGCTATTTCTTTCGAATAGTTTTCCCCAAACTGCTCTGCGGCCCACTTTCGGGTATATTCGTTGCTATTTTCGTTGGTTTGGGCCGCTGTATTCCAGGCAAGATCGAGGAAATATTCCATGGGCAGTTCATAACCTTTGAAGTGTCCAACATTGACAATCCAGATTCGGTCGGCGCCGTATTGTTTGGCCAATGACATCTGATCCCAGATTTTTGCGATGGGATTGGTATTGATCCATTGGTAGTTTCTCGGTCCACCGTGGTAATCAAAATGATAATAGATCCCTGCCCCGCCGCTTCTTTTGCGCTCCTCGGCGGTTGGCAGGCGCCGCACATTTCCCCAGTTATCTTCCGGCCAAAGCAGCGTCACATCATCCGGGACCCGCATCCCGGCTTTGTAATAATCCAGCACTTCCTTGTAGAGGCACCAAAGCTGCGGCACCTTCGTCACATCGGGATTGATCTCTTCCGCCAATATTTTCCGCTGCACCTCCACAATATGTTCCAGCATCTTCCTGTTGGCTTCCGGCCCTCCCGGCGCCATCTCCGTGTCATTGGCGCCCCTCAGCCCTATCGTGACTATGCTTTCGTAGTTTTTGTTGCGCCGGATCCCCTCGCGCCAGAAAGACTCCAGCAGGTCAGGATTTTTCGCATAATTCCAGGCACCAATGGTCCGCTGGTAACGGCGGTCCCACTCTTTCTGCGCACGGAGCATGGGTTCCTGGTGCGAATTTCCCATCACAATCCCATACTCATCCGCTAATCGGGGATTTTCCGGATCATCCTCATTGAAGGCGTTGTTCCACATGGCAGGCCAGAGATAATTGCCTTTGAGCCTTAAAATCAGTTCGAATAATTTGGAATAAAACTCATGCCCGTAATTGGCAACCCTTCCGGGTATCGGAGGGTTCTCCCCTACCGGGACCGTGCCAAACTTCTCCCGGATCCAGTTGGTAAGATCGGGCGCTTCGTCGTTCAAAAATATGCCGCGGTATTTAACTGAAGGTGAGCCTTGTACAAATCTTCCCGCGTTAGCGTACAGTTCAGCTCTTTTGGGAACCGGAACATCTGCCCACCAGTACCAGGGCGAAACGCCCATCTGTTTGGAGCATTCGTAAATACCATAGATGGTCCCGCGTTTGTCGCTCCCGGCGATTACCAGGGCGCGTTTTACCCCGGGAAAGGGTTTGTTTACCACCTGCACCAAAAAAGTTTCCCACTTACCGGCCACCTCAGTTACCTCAATTTTCTTCTCTCTGACCAAGCTGTCAATAAGCGGACTTTTTCCGATCGTACCTGCAACAATGAGCTCCTTCGACTCCGGAACCGTGTCCAGGTAAAAACGGGGCGCGGCTGAAGTAACCTTCCCGATATCTGATCGCAAATCATCAAAGGCCCGTTGTACGCCTTTCCAATCTTTTGAGCTGATCAGGAGCGGTGTTGATTGTTTCGAAGCTGAAATAGTCAATTTGTCTTTCCCTCTTTCTGTGGAAACAAATATTCCCTTTTCAGCTGCTGATTGTGCGTCCGTCAATTGAGACAGGAACAGCAAAGCGAAGACAAGAAGCAGGATGGTACGCATACGAATGAGATTAAAATATCCTGTTAAGATGATTTGTTTAGAAAGTAGCTACATTAAGAACATACCGGTTTCAGTACCCTGAAAAACATCTTTCAGGCCAATATTTGATGGAGGAGAAGGCGGCAGTACCAACACCAGAACCAACATGAACAAAAGGATTTCATTTTTGAATAATTCGTTTCATTTCGTTCCTGTTTTGGGATAGAATTAACCGGGTCAATTTGTGATGAATGTAATAAATTATTCTTTCCCAGACGCACTAAAAATCCGTAGTTAAATTATTTAATGTGCTAATTTTATGGCGGCAAAATTTGCCAAACAAGTTGAATCTTTTGTCACCGAACGACGTTAATTGTTTAAATCATTCGATATCATCCAATGGGAAAAAATATTTTTGATCTGAAGGGGAAGATTGCCGTGGTGACCGGTGGGACGGTTTGGCGATATCAGTGAACTGAATGGCGCCGTGCAGTTTCTCTGCTCGGATGCAGCCAGTTTTATCACCGGCATCATCCTTCCGGTAGATGGCGGTTTCAGCTCCTTCAGCGGGGTCTAAATCAATAAACTTAAAAAATGCTACTCAAAACATGGCGATGGTTCGGGGCTAAAGACAGCGTTACGCTTGGCGAAATCAGGCAGGTTGGCGCGACAGGTATCGTGACGGCATTGCATCACATCCCTAACGGGGAAGTCTGGGAAATTGCTGAAATACAGAAGGTAAAAAACGAGATTGAAAGTCACGGCCTCACCTGGGAAGTGGTGGAGAGCCTGCCGGTTTCAGAAGGGATCAAACAGGCGACTCCCGATCGCGACCGACTGATAACCAACTATATCACCAGTCTGAAAAATTTGGGAAGCTGCGGAATCAGAACGGTTGTCTACAATTTTATGCCGGTGCTGGACTGGGCCCGGACCGACCTGCAATTCCATCTGCCCGACGGCGCTGAAACGATGTATTTCGACTTCCCCACCTTTATCGCCTTCGATCTCTATATTTTAAAAAGAGCGGATGGTGAAAAAGATTATCCGCCTCATCTGGTTCACATTGCCAGGGAGATCGCCTCAAAGATGACTGTTGAAGAGGCCGAAAAACTTGCTTATAACGTCATCATCAAAACGCAGGGATTTATTGACGGATCCATCGACGGGAACAGTGCCGATCCCAAAAGTGCCTTTCTGGACCTGATCCGGAAATACCAACAGATTGACGGGATGATGCTGCGCGAACATTTGCGTTACTTTCTTTCCAAAGTGATCCCTGCCGCCGAAGAGGCCGGCGTCAGGATGTGCATTCACCCCGACGATCCCCCCTTCCCGCTCCTGGGATTACCCAGAATTGTCAAGACTGCCGCTGACTTGCAATGGATTATCGATGCTGTTCCTTCCTCCTCCAACGGGATCACCTTCTGTACCGGTTCACTGGGTGTCAGGGCAGACAACCAGCTTCCTGAGATGATCCGTCAGTTCGGGCCTCACATCCATTTTCTGCACCTGCGCAACCTGAAGCGTTTGGAAAACAGCTGCTTTTACGAAGCGGGGCATCTCGATGGCGACCTCAACATGAAAGAGATCATGAAAGCGGTGGTATCGGAACAGGTACGTAGGAAGAAAGAAGGTCGCACCGACTGGTTGATCCCGGTCCGCCCCGATCACGGATTGAAGCTATTGTACGATTTCTCCAGGAACGACAATCCGGGGTACCCGTTGCTGGGCAGAATGAAAGCCCTGGCCCAACTGGAAGGATTGGCTTTGGGACTTTCCGATAAAGAAGTATAGATTAACCAGTGAAATCTGATACAGAAATAGTGT
>JAMDDG010000261.1 GCA_023488865.1 Bacteroidota bacterium
CGATCCATCCAGTCGAAGCCCTCCCTTCAAAAAGAGTTTTTCGCGGAAACTATAATCAGCGTTTGCAAAAACCGACATATTGTGAATGGTTTCATTGATGCCGGACATGGCCAGTTTCATCCCGTCGCCCAATCCCTGAAAATCGTCGGAAGAGGAATGGATGGTATAACCATAAAATTCCTTATTATTGGATATTTCGATGTTATAACCGGCAAAAGCCAATATACGGTTGTCTGCATTTAATTGTTTTTCGTAAGTCAGGGTATGTTCCATGCTCATGATTTGCCTGGTTATCATCTGTTCTTCCGAAGTACGGTCGAACCGGGGATCGTTGTTGACCGGGACAACCCCGTTGGCCGGGGTGAAGCGGTCTTCATCCAGCCCTTTGCGGTCCAAGGACAATAAAAATTTGGTTTTGAGCGATTTGCTAAAATCGTACTGTGCAAAAACACTTCCCAATATCCAGGTATTGAGGACTTCGTTTTTCACTCCTTTTACAACGGCTAACGGGTTGCTCAGCAAATCGAAATCCGGCTGGCTCAGAAACGGCCCGCTGACTCCCTGTCCCGACTTTTGGTACGGTGCAAAAATAGCAGGCCTCGCCAGGCTAAGGTACAATGGATTGGTACGTTCTTCGTACCCCTGGTCCATCAAATTTTTCTGGGTACGGGTAAGCCCAATGTGCATACCGGCCGAAAGCTTTGGGGAAATCCTAAAGGCAAGATTGAACCGTGTTGTAAACCTGTCGCCGGATATCCCTTTCCCAACCCCTTCCATTTTGTTATATCCAACATTTAATGAGTATTTGGATGTTACATCGCCCCCACGGAGGTTTAAATAATAATCCTGCGAAAGTGCATTCCGGGTCACTTCGTTCTGCCAGTTGGTATTGTTGGCATAGGTCCAGTAAGCAACCGTGTTGGTATTAGTATTTGTGAAGAAAGGAAATTGTTTATTGATGTCCTGCCGGGTCAATCCTTGTCCGTAAAGTTTGGCCGACAGGTAGGGAAGATATTCCGAAGCATCCATCACCGGTATTTCACTAAAGCGGAGCGAGATCGCTTGCTGAACAGATACATCAAGAAAGGATTTCCCGTTAGTCCCTTCTTTGGTTGTAATTACAATGGCCCCGTTGGCTGCCCGTGTACCGTAAATGCCTGCTGCCGAAGCGTCGCGCAGAACGGTCACTGACTCGATGTCTTTCACATTGATGTCAGCCAGATAGTTGTAAATATTTCCACGGACGACCGATCCGGTAAACAGTTGATTGACCACAGGCACTCCATCAACAATCAACAACGGGTCATTCGTTGTATAAAGCGAACGAATGCCGCGGAGGTTAAGCCGCGACCCCTCGCCGGGTATCCCGGAATAGGCATTGACTTCAAGCCCGGGAACAGCCCCTTCCAGCATCTGATAAATGTCGCGGTATTGCATGCTTTTGTCATATCCTTTGGAAACAACGGCATACGAGCCATTCAAATTCTTCTCGTTTATCGAATAATAAGGTAAACGGACTAACGACTCGCCAACATCAAGCCCTTCCTGAACAAGGTCGACCGATACTTCCTTATTCCCGTTCAGGGGATATTCTTTGGTTTGGTATCCGGGCAAAGATATGACCAGTACCGAATATAATGATGGTACTTTCAATTTAAATGTTCCGGCATTCGATGTAAAAGTGCTTACACCCTTTGAACCTTTTATGCTGATATTGGTTTTTGCAATGGGTGCTGAAGTTAAAAAGTCAACAACTGAACCTTTTATTGTCACGGGTTCCTGCGCGTGCAACGACAGGCATGTCCAAAAGAATGCAATCAAAACAGAAGCATATTTCATATGATTTTTTTAAGATATTAAACCAAACTATTTTCACTCATAACTTTATTCATAAATCCCGGATAGGGACAATGGTTTATTACGGGGCAGGGACCGGTATCAGCCGAAGGTAATCTACACAAAAGTAGTAGTTGTTAAAAGCCGAAAGATTCGAATTTGTACAAGTGAACTTAATCTGTACCGGACCATGGTCAACCACATTAATCGTACCCATATCCTTGACGCAATATCGCAGGGCGCGGTTGTTTTTTTCTGTCCCCGTATTCAGGTCCTGGAACAATTGCTGGCTTCCGTAGCTTGCACTTACAATGCCATTGGTAGAAGCAGGGAAATAGCTCAGTTCTACTTTATAATAACCTTTAGTGACATACGGGATGATGAAATCAATCATTGCACCAACTTTCGTGAAATTAAACTTAGTATATTTCCCTGTGTAACTAATATAATGATGTAATACACCGAAATTCGTATATCCACCCAGCACGGCAGGGGTGGAATTTGCTTCATTCGAATATATAATATCCGGATTATTTATAGTTTTGGTTGAATCAGCAGGATCCTGCACCTTAGGAGTAGGCAGAAACCAAAACTCTTTGCGGTAAAACGTATCAGGTACCGTAACATCGTCTAAAACATAATAATATCCGTTGCTGGCAACCCGTGCATCAGTTTTCACCTGATCTTTTGTAACAGTAAACCGGTTGCCGGCAATATTGGTAAAACTGTTGCTGTTGCCCGTCAAACGGGGAATTTCGCCACTCACAAAAACAGATGTGAATAAATCGTTTAGCAGGACTGCTGTATCTCCGGGATATTCAGTATCCCTCCTAAAGAAACGGCCACCGACAATCGTATCGCCATGGAATTTACCCAGGCGCGGGACAATTAAATCCATACGTCCGTTTCTGGCAACAAGCATATCCGAAATAACTTTACTGACCGCTTTATTCGAAGGAAAAAATCCAGTGGACAGCACGTCCTCGTCCTGAAGATGTGAAACCTTCAGGTATTCCGATGATTGTATGTAATTGACCGGTTCCTGGTAAATAGGCTTATTCAATGTATCGTACCCTATTTTTATATTATTCACAGGATCGATAATTGATTTATAACTTGAACTGATAAAATCTTTAAAAGCAGATAAATCCGGGGCGGCAATAATCGCATCATAAAGGTTCGGGGCAGGTAAAATCACATTCCCGGTTTCGTGGATTACACCGTTTGATGTCTTGGTGTCGAATTTTGTTATCAGGATACTATTGACTGTGGCGCCTACGGGGGTGGTGGCAAATTTCAGTAACTTGCCTGAAACTGCCAGCTTGCTGCCCTCCATACCTGCTTTAAATACAGCGGAAGGAAGAATTTGCATACCCAGGGTTTTTTTCAATGCAACCAGGTCTGTAATAGTATCAATGCCGGTAAAAGCGCCATTCCGGGGAGCGAATACAGTATACACATCATGCCTGCTGAGCAGTGAATCACATCCTGTTTTTTTGAGCAAACTTGTAAATTCCTTATAGTCAGGGTTCTTTGTTAAAACCTCAAACGTACTGCCATCTTTCAGGTACCCCGGACTAACATAATAGTCGTCCCATTTTTTGTCCGTACAAGACCATACCAACAGGATGAACAGTCCGGTCAGGATCTTATTTTGTATTGGGTTTTTCATATGATTATAATTTTGTTTTTTAATTGCCATATGGAACTCGCCGATAATCATTCTCCTGTGTGCCAAAAGATTTTCCATGGCTCGTTTCATTTTCGTTAATTATTTGATTGGCCTTAATTCTAAAGAATACCACGCTATATATTTCGTGTTGGGGCTGGGTACATACAGTTTAAACTTATGAGGGGCCATCTCAGTAAATTTTTTGACCCCAAGTTGTCGCATATTTCTGCAACCAGTGCCGCATATGCTATGTCCAAATGCATCAGATCTTGATCGGAAACTAATCAAGTCTCCCAGCTTTTCGCCATCCCAGTAGTATTGCACAAAAGTGTCCGCGCCCGGGTCGATCCACTGTTGCATAACGATCCATATTTCATAAGTTCCCGGAAAGACCGGCTTGGTAGTCAATTCGATCGAGTAAGAAGAAGTGTTACTGCCTACCACTAAAGCATATTGACCAGCAAAGATATAGGCTGGATATCCCGATAATATTCTCGCGTTTAACATGCCGCCTTCCCATTTGAGCCACCAAACAGACTGTTGACTTTCAGGGTCATTAACCCAGTTTTGGATATTGTCGGTTAAGTTTACGTTATCCCCGTTTGGCAAGGAGATCATCCGGTCTTCCGGTTGTCCGGCAAATCTTATATCCAACAACACTGCGGGCGGCGTGTAAACAGTCAATACCGAATCGATAGAATGAACAATTCCGTTTCTTGTGATCCGGTTACTTTGGTCAAGGGCCATGGTCACATGGGGTATATCAGTAAGAACGGTGTCGGTTACTTGTGTTGCAGGATTATAGACAGGGGTCTTTTTTTTCCTGAACACATTAATTGAAAGGCCTGGTTTAGTGCTGAAAATCAGGTACTTGTTTTTAGCAAATGTTTCGAAATAATCGTTCGTGAAATCCGACAAAAAGAATTTACGTTCCATACAGTGGTAACGCAAAAATAAATTAAGGGAATCAGAAGGATTTGAATAATCTTTGGTGGTCTTGTAGGTATTGGAATATTTACGCGCAAGATCGTCAAATGAATTTATCCCTACATTCGCCAAAACGCTATTGGGTTCAATAAAAACGGTACGCCATTTGACCACAGGTTTCCCAAAGTTGAGAATATTTGTATTATAATCCATTTTTTTCAGGATGGCCGTATCGTTACCTGTTTTTTCGAAAGCCTCAACCATAATGGAATATTGCGGTTGCTGTTTCAACCACTCATACAAAGTCTGCGTTGGGGGCTCCAGCACATCGTCGATAACATGGATAATACCGTTTGTTACCGGGATATCCATGCTGTCTACTTTCGTTGAAGCGTTTAGCACCGTATTTTTTACACCCTTAGAGATATCCATTTGGATAAAATCGCCCTCAAGCGTCATTGAACCCAATGATCCCGAAGTAAAGAAACCTGATCCGTATGCTTTGTTGTACAGATGATAAAAGATTATCTTTTTTAACTCCCCGGTATCGATATCAGAAATACCGGAGACCTTCCTGCGTTGAAAGAATTTTTGGAAGGCCTCATTGGTTGGGACAAAAAAGGTCATCGTCCCGTAAAGGTTCAATGCATCAGCTAATTTCGTTTTTTCCAATGCCTCAACTAATATGGAATACGAAGGATTATTTTTCAGGTAAACCATGACCGTCTTGCTGTTTTTTTCCAGTTGCAAATTAGTCTTGAGGCCTTCTTTGCAAGAAAATATATTCAAAATAAACAGACTGGCCAGAACGGCCCCAAAGACATACTTTATTCTTTTCATCCGTAAATAATTTGTTTTAAAAGGCAGGATGGAACTCGCAGTGGAATTTTCATCCGTGTTTGTGCTTAGCGAACATGCTCGTTTCATAGCAATTTTCATTTTTAGGTTATTGGTAATATGGATTTTGAACAAGATTGGGATTTGTTGCCAACGCATCGGCATTGAGCGGAAAATACCAACTATCCGGATTGTTTACCCTGGGGGCAATGACTAATCTTTGAACCCCATTGAACCCACTGAGAATCCTGTCGATAAGCAACTCTTTGTGCAGGAAATTGTCACGCGAGGCAAACCGTACAAGTTCGAACCACCGTTTCCCTTCGCCAAGAAATTCACGTCCCCTTTCATCCAACAGGATATTGTCCATTTCGTAGGTGGACGTGGCATTGGCTTTAATGTATTCGTTGACCCCATAGCCCCTAAACCTGATCTTGTTAACTAACTCGTTGGCTGATGCCAATTTTGCGGGATCGTCTACGGACCGGTGGGCCAAAGCTTCTGCTTTCATTAGCAAAACTTCCGCGTAACGATAAAAATTCCAACGGCAATCCCTTGTATTGATTGAATATTTTTGAATATACCGCGAACCGATGTTATATCCCACCACGGGACCAGCCTCCGGATAAGGGCCAAGAGGAGGGGTAGCCCCACGGTAGTCCTTAAATATGAGCCTGTCAAACAACTCATCTGCGTTTGTAGATACAAGAAAATAACCGGTTTGCATAGTCCAATTAAGTAAATTGTTGACCTGATTGTTGACCTTGCTGTTGCTGTACGTTTCGAAGATGGACTCTTCGGTGCCGCCGACTGTCCAAATCGTACCAAAATTTGGCCCCGGTAACAGCAAGTATTTCCCCGAATTAATGACTGCATCGCAATTACTGATCGCCTTATCGTAAAGATCGTTTTTAACGGCATCGTTTTGGCTAAGGGCAGCCATCCACAAACAGACATCTGACAACACTGTCATGGCCGTGTATTTTGTTGCCCGGATACGGCTGTATTCTACCTTACTGTACCATGTGGGCAATGTCCTTTTGGCAATCTCGAGATCTTTCACGATCCGGGCAAACAAGGTGTCGGCCGAAGCTTTGGCAACATTGTAATCCTGGGCATCTGTTTCGGAAGGTTCCAATACCAGGGGCACTTCTTTAAACGTCCGCACCAACCAAAAATAAGCGTAAGCCCGTAGAAAGTATGCTTCCCCGGTCAGATTGGCCGCATCTTCTTCTGTAAAAGCCGGATCTTTTTTCCCCACGCCGGGAATATACTTGAGCGCCTGGTTGGCCTGGTTGATTATTTTATAAAATGCAGTGTATTTGGTCGTAACATCAACTGGCGATACGTTCATGTTGTCAACATTTTCCTTTCCAATCTGATTAGAAGGCATTTTGCCCGGGTTGCTTGCCAATAATTCGCCTCGCATTTCACCCCAAAAGATATAACTTTCGACAGGCGACATAGCCGTTTCTGACATGTTCCCATTAGAAAAATTGTAGCTGGTCGAACCCAGGATAGAATAGATGCCCGCTATGGCCGCAACAGACTGCTCTTTAGATTGCCAGAAATCCCCCAACTGTAGTTTTCCTATTGGCTTAACATCCAGCTGTTTGTCACAGGAAAAATTGCCGACAGCCAAAGCCATCATTACCAGATAGATAAATATTTTATTTCTTTTTTTCATAGTTTTTTCTTTTTTTTGGAATTCAAATAAAATCTAGAAATTCAACCACATACTCAGAGTATAAGTAATTGGTAATGGGGTCAGCGCCATATCTTTGCCAATGTTGAACGGGTCGTTCGAGTTTGCTGAGACCGTGGGGTCCACACCCGAGTATTTGGTCAGGAGGCCCACATTATATAGCGTGAAGGCAAGTTTTGCGCTTCTCATTTTAAGTTTGTCCAGCAGCGCCCTTTCCAGATTGTACGAAAGCGAAAGCGTGCTGCATTTGATGAACGAGCCATCTTCCACATAACGGTCGCTACTAACAAAGTTGTGCCCGGCACCATACAAGGCCCTTGGGATATCTGTCACGTCGCCCTGCTTTCTCCACCGTCTCATTACCGCCAGGGTTTGGTTGTTGTTGGTGTACATATTGGTTGTATTCATTTTGGCCATATTAATGATATCGAACCCGTACTGGTAAATGAAGTTTGCAAACAATTCAAAGCCTGTAAGGTATCTCAGCCTGAGCCATAACCCGCCGTAAAAGTCAGGCCTTGTATTTCCGATGGCCGTGACGTCTTGCTTGTTGATGATCCCGTCATGGTTCAGGTCGGCATAAATGGCATCGCCGCCGGTAAATGCTTCGCCGACCGGGTTCATCCACCGGATGGGGACTTTTTCCCCGTTCAGGTCGGTGACGAAATTCCCTCCCTTGTCTTTGGCAAATGCGTCTGCATCATAGCTGTATACGCCCAAATATTTTAGCCCGTAAATAGTCCCGACCTGGTCACCCACATTGACCAGCGAAAGGAACCTTCCGTTATCGAGCACATTATCACGTATTACTGGCTCATTGTTAGGTAATTCGACCACTTTGGCCACTGAAGTCGATATATTGGCCGACAATGTCAGCGTCCATTTTTTGGATTTGAGCGGAACCCCGGTGAGCCCTCCTTCTAATACCCGTGCCCTTATAGTCCCGAAATTCCGGATCATGGTTTCAAAGCCTGAAGAATTTGAGATCGGCACACCCAGGATGAGGTCGCGTGTGGTCAAAACACTGAAATCGGCCACCGTACTCACCCGTCCTTTCAATATAGATATATCACTACCAATGTTCGAAGATGTTGTTTTTTCCCACCGCAAATTGGTGAGCTCAATATTATCGGGAGTGATCCCGATCATATCGGCAAACGGGGCATTGGCGCTAAACGTGAAAGCATTGGCGGCCGACACGGAAGGAGGCCGGCCTGTAATGCCATAACTTCCCCTTATCTTGAATTCATCAAAAGATTTGAGTTTATCTTTCAGAAAAGATTCTGCCATTGGCCTCCAAAAGCCGGATATTGCCGGGAAAGTACCATAACGGTTATGTTTTCCAAAAGCCGAGTTACCTTGCCTGCGTACGGATCCGCTAATGGCATAACGATCGCCATAGAGATAGTAGAACTGCCCGACAACCGAGAAATCACGCACAAGGGTTTTTGTTGAGGAGATCGTATTCTGCATGACGGTCAGATAAGGTGACTTTAAATATTCGGAAGGGGTATTCGTCGCGTTAAGCAGGATATAGCGGGTGCTGTTATCTTGAAAAACTGTATATAGCCCGGCTATAAACGTGTGTTTTTTAATATTGAACCGGTAAATAAAGTCATTTTTAAAATACAATGAGAATGCATTTTTCGGATTCGCATAGGCGGCGTTTACCTGGTTATTTATGACCAGGGCATAATTGTTTGACTTGTAATAATCTGCCCCGGAGGCGCTGTGCGGTAAAAATTTATCAAAGGTAAGCGCCTCATATGCTGTTGCAAACAAACTATTGATCTGAAGTCCTTTTAAAGGGGCATAGCGCATCTGCACTTTCACATCCAGTCGATTGCCCCCATTGTCGGACAAAGCATTTCTGGCCAATGCGACAGGGTTTTTTACATCGCCCTGAAAGCCGGTAACAGCGCTCGGGAAAAAATAAGTCGGCAACGGGTTTCCATAATTGTCCTGTGAGTAAACAGGAAGAATAGGGGCTTTTCTCAATGAAATATCGCCTATATTCTCATAGCTGCTCGTTTTAGTGTCCGAAACATAGGAAACATCGCTGTTGAAGCTTAATTTGTCAGAAAGTTTATAGTCAAAATTAAATCGTCCGCTGACCCTGTTGAACTTGGTCCCAATGACCGGCCCTGTTTCATTGAGATACCCCAGACTGACATTGTACTTGGCCCATTCGCCGCCGCCAATGATCGATCCGCTAAAGTTTTGCCCTAAGCCGGTTTTCATGTTTATTTCACCGGGCCAATATGTATTGTTGTTGTAATTTTCATAATCGAGCTGGTCCTTTTCGAGGAATAGGTTGCGAATAGTGCTGGTAGTCAGGTCTATACCTGACCCAAACCGGTGTTGGTAAGCTTCCAGGACCATTGTTTTGTATTGGTCCCCGTTCAACAAAGGCAAAGGTCTCTGGGGAATTTTGATAGTGACCGTCGATGTAATGTTTACGCGCGGTTTTATATTATCGCCACGTTTTGTTTTGATGACGATCACCCCGTTGGCCCCGTCCGATCCGTATAAAGACGTAGCGGCAGCATCTTTCAACACTTCAATGGACGCAATATCGCCCGGGGAAATATTGACCAGTTCGCTTAAGCCCTCAGGATTGTTGACATCCACTATCTCGTTGGTTTTAAACGGGACTTCATCAACTACGATTAAAGGTTTGGTGCCTAACCCAAGTGAAGTGGCCCCACGGATCTGTATGGAAGAGCCTGATCCAGGGTCGCCTGAGTTCATCGAAATCAACAAACCAGGTACCTGCCCTTCCAATACCTGGTCAATCGAAGTTGACGGGATTTCTTCAAGGTTTTTCATGTCTACGGTAGTGACGGCTGCTGTTTGGTCACGCGGGGCAATACCGATAAATCCCCCTGAGCTGGACTTGATCACACTTTTACCAACAACAGTCACCTCTTTGATCCCCATAACAGCTTCCGACATGGTGACGTTAATTAATTCACGCCCCGCGATAGCCTTTTTCACTGTTTCCATCCCAATCATGCTGAAATACAACGAATCCGCTTTGTCTGCAACCTTTATTTGATAAGTCCCGTTTTGATCGCTGACGACACCGTTCACAATACGGTTGTCACGGTTTTTTTCAATGACCGTAACACCAGGCAGTGACGCCCCTGTTTGTTTGTGGGAAACCTTTCCCCTGACAATAAAAATACTTTGGGCATTTAATTGCACCGCTCCAAGCAATAAACAGATGAGTGTTATTGCCACATTGGAATATTTTTTTGAAATCATTTCCATTTTCTTTTAATATTGGGAAGTAAATGCATTATTTATAATCTGTACCACTCCATCCGTACAAAGCATGTTTTGCGGGTAGATCAGCGGTTGGGAAAGATCAACCATGGCCTTTGTGCCTTTGCTGTCTGTTACAGTAAGGATTGGCAACGAAATTGAAACAGGCACGAACACATCATTCCCTGGTGTCGAAGCAGGATCTAATTTGCGGGTAAAGAACTGACCGGTCAGCTTGCCATCGGTTAAAATCTGTTGCTCGGGCACAAAGAAATACTTGATGTATGACAAAAGTCTCGCCCTGATAGCAACGGTTAATGGGGTGTTTGGTTTAACTGCACCTGTTTTAGGTAGTATACCGGCTACCTGGGCCGCTATTATTGCTTCATTTGAAGGTACAAACAAAGTGAATTTCTTATTGGCATCAACCGCTGTAATCGAACCAAAGTCCTTGGTGAGGATACCTGCTGCCCCGCAAAGTTCCTTGAACTTCAAATACTGAGGGGTAACCGTCGTAGGGTTGGACGAAGCAATCAAAGTGAAAATAGACTTTTGCGGATTGATCATCACCTTGTCGATCCCATGAAAATATCCATTGCCCATTTTTACATCGGGTTCAATGATTTCCGGGATGGTGTCCCTCTCGCTCCCGTGGATTTTTCCGTTTTCAACCACAATGAAACTGTTATTTTGTGTCGGATAAAAGCCATCTTCCATATTGCCTACCGACAATTCTTTGTTTACAATGATGTGGTTGCCGATAATACTGGCCATTTCGGCGGTTGAGACGCCCGATTGCACCCCTGCCGGCGATATCCGGTAAAAACCTGCCGGCCCTGATACCGGGGTGGTAACCCAATATATAGACCGGTTGTTGAAAGCAATGTTGGTAGGGGCGAATATTGTAAATTTCACATCGTCGCTGGAAATTGACGGAAGTAGGCCTGTTCGTATAAGCATTTCGGCGAAATACCAATATTCTTTTGAAAAAAACGAAGGGCCGGAGACAGCCGTAAAAGCTTTAGGCTCTATCACTTTGTTTGTGCAATAGAACAAGCCGTTGCTTGCCATTTTTACAGAAATAATATCACCCCGTGTAACAGACGAAAGCTTATCGCCAAGAATATTGGTTACATAGCCTTTGTCTATTCTCGATGGCCAATCCAAATTGTTTGTAATATTGCCCTGGAAGAGCAACTTTGATGTATGCATAGGTATTGAATCGATAACGTCAAAGTTCTTCAACAATTTGGTGTTCAGGTATTGTGTGAATGCCAATTTGGAAGGGATGAAAGCCGTCAATGAAAGCTGGTTCTTTTTATCGGCCGTCATCGGATTTTCAACATCAAGATTGGCATCTATGTTGTAATTACGTATCCACAAGGAATCGACCAGCCCATCGTTGTTAGCATCGCCATGATTACCCTGGGCAATGGTGCCTGCACTGTTGTACGAATAAGATAAACCTGATTTTTTCAGCATTTGGTTGTATTCGCCGTACTCAGGATTATTGTCGAGTTCCTGGGCGATATTCATTGGTGGCTCGAGAACCTTGTCTATGATATGATAGACTCCATTCCCCCCGGCAATGTCGATTTCTTTGACCGAGGCCCCCATGACGTTCATTTTTGTTTTGTCATTCAGTACAGAACCGGCCCCGTAAACATCGCTGTAATCGGTGGCTGTTATACCATAATATTTGAAATAATTTGGCGTATAAACCTGGACCATCTTGCTGGTATAGAATATTGACAGTTTTCTCGCTGAACCTGTCATATTTTCGGTGTATTTAACGGTAGCCCTTGTTTCATATTTAAACTGGGAATAATCAGTATGACTTAGCCCCGGGTTTAAAAAGTTATCCTGAAAAAGCATCCATTTCATGATGTGAAACTTGATAAGGGGGGCCAGTGTATCCACTGGAATGGCTTCTACCGATTTATACGAAGGATGTTTGGCAAAATATTGCTTAAACGCATCGTTATCAGGGGCCATGACCGTAAAAAGCCCTGACGAACCCAATTCTTCTTTGAGCCCGGGTACCCTGTCTATAGCAGAAACAAAATCAGAAAGTGCAGGATTAGCAGCCAGCTGCAGATAGATCTCCCCCTTTTGTCCCTTTGGAGGATCGTAATATTCTCCGTACTCTCTTTTACAATTGATAATAATCAAGCTGATAATGAACACTATGTAGTACTTTTTCATCTGTTTATAATTTTGTTTTTCAGTGGCCGTATGGAACTCCCAATAATCATCCTCCTGTGTGTGGAAGATTTTCTCATGGTCGTTTCATTTTCAATAATTTAACTATATATTTTATTTGCTTCAAATGTTGCCTTTACTTAGTCTACATCAATATTGTGCCAGTACTGAGGATAAAACCTTGCCTCGATAGGAATATCATCGGTCATTTAATAACAGGGTTAAATGTTTCGAGGCGCACGTCACGGTCGCGGACAACCAGGGTATCGGTTGCCTGATGCGTTTCGCCATTGGCAGCATCCGTTAACTGGTAATTTAAAATAATCGCGTTGCGTTTTTTCCCGCCCCATTCGTCGCCATTCGTCACAAACTTACCTGTGCCGGAAACCGGATAGGTTGAACCTGCAACCTGTGAAATGGTACAATTCCCGGAGGCATCAAAGGTTAGCGCCATTTTAAAGCTGCCCGGGCTGCCTGCGGTCCGGCGCACCAATCCTGTTAACACAACCTGATTTCTGCTAATTGTTTGTAAATACCAGATCTCGTTATCTTCAACGTATTTGGTACGGTAAACAACCTGGTCCACGACTGAACCTCCGGCATTCTTCAAAACATCGTTTCCCCGGTGCAGGTACTTGCCATGGTAAGGATTGATGTATTTTATCCCAAACAAGGTATAGTCTTTGGGAACAATCGCCCAATTGACCGCGATCCTGCGATCAGGATTTGTCATAGTGGTTTTGCCCTGTAAAATTGAATCGGTCCCGGCGGTAGTAATCCTTAACGGTATCACGTAACGCACCTTATAGGCCCTGGGGTCATTCAAAAAGGCGTCTGTTAGTTGTACATCGATATATCCCTGCATTTTACCCTTAGGAACTACAGTTGTGCCAACGGGTGACAGTGTATAATAAGCTTGAGGTAAAGCAACCAGGGTATCCCCTTTATCGGTGTAAAGGTTCCCGGCCAATGTTTCATCAAGAACATAACCCACCTTTCGGTCCTGATTGTTTTCGTACATTCCGCCAATAGCAACCCCGATGGAGAACTGAAGATTGTTGTCCTTACTGTTGTCTGTCAGCTCGTAATCTCCCAACACCAACGTACGAACAGGCGACTGATAGGGAAAATAGGTTGTTGAATACTTATAATCCGGGAAACTCCAATCCTGGTTTTTGCATGAAACAATTGACAACATCAGAAGTAACGGGAATATCTTATTTATAATTTTTTTCATAATTTTTAGCATTTATGTTTTAAATCGATCGATTATACTACCAACCGCTATTTTGCTCCAAGGCCGGGAACTTTAATATTTCCTGCTCGGGAAGCGGGGCATATTGCATGTAAGGCTGGTAAACCCGTGGTTCAACGTCAACATACTGAAAACTGGTAGCATTGATGTCGATGTTGGCCCCTTTTGCCGCCATATTCAGCGGTAAGCCCCAGCGGCGCATATCCCAGAAACGGAACCCTTCGAAACATAACTCCAGACGGCGCTCGTTACGGATCAGGTCGCGCATCGCTTCCCTGGTGGTGATGCTGTTCAGGTAGGCATCGGGCTGGGTGATCCCTGCACGTTTGCGGATGGCAGCAATAACATCTTTAGCAGAATAGGAGGCGATGGTCCCAACACCGGTTGGTCCCCAAGCTTCGTTGGCCGCCTCGGCATAATCCAGGAACAACTCGGTGTACCGCATGTGTACCGCGTAGTGCTTCTTGGTGGTTGCCGAACCGCTGGCAGAAAAAATAATGTCCTCGCGGACCAGCTTCCGAAGGTAATACCCGGTGCGGGTGGAAGTGGCTATCGAATCTTTGGCATTTGTGCCACCTCCCAACGCGGTCTTTATTGGTTTACCCTGCATCGGGGCGCCATTGTAAACTATATACAGGGCCAAACGCGGATCGCGGTTGGCATACGGGCTGGCTGGATTGTAGGTACTTGCCGGATCATTGACCGGGTAACCGTTTTTCATCGGGAAAGCATCTACCAGGTTCTGGGTCGGGTTCACCTCTCCATTACCGTTTAGCCCAGGAGGGAAAATCCTCTTTTCCAGGGTATTAGTCAGTCCGCTGGAGGGCCCTCTCCAAAGCATTTCCTTCTGGTCGGCCGTTACTTTTACCGCATCGACCCTGGCGGCCTGGAAAAAGATATGACCGAACGGATCGATCCCGGTTATGCCATTGATCCCGGCCAGCACACCGGCAGCAGCATCGGCGGCCTGGACCCACAAAGCCTGATCGTTGTTCGCGTTAAAGGCAGGACTGGCTGCCAAAAGGGCTACCCGGGCCTTTAATCCCATTACAATGCGTTTGGTGATGCGTTGGTTGCTTACTATCCCAAATACCGTGTTGTAATCGGTAATGTTAACCGTTGAAAATACGGGTGGCAACTGTGCCGCTGCTGTAATATTCAGAAAATCCATCGGGAGGTATTGCATAGCCTTATCAAAATCAGCATTAATGGCATTCACCGACCCGGTAAAATCTGCCCGCGGCAGGTTAAAATTGGTATTGGCATTGAGGAACCCGTCAAACAACGGGATTCCCAGCAGTTTTCCACTGGTTGACTTGCCTGCGATATTCTGCAAAAGGTAATAGCGGAACAAACCTCTCAAAGCGTAGGCTTCGCCAGTCAGCCGGGCTTTAAACATCCGGTTGATGTCTTCATTGCTCCATGACCAGGTAACCGTGTCAATCCGGGGAATAAAGGTATTCAGGTACAGGATCGCCTCGTTGGCATTGTTCCAAATACTTACCGGGTTATATTTGGCCGACCATTGTCCGGTGGCCATACGCAGGTAACCGTTGAACTTATCGTTCGACACGGCATCGTCGGTGGCTACATCGTTAAAACTGAACCCGGCAGTAGGCAACTTGTTGTACGCATTCATCAACAAGCCTTCGGCAAAAGCAGGATCAACGTAAACCCGGTTGAAGGTATCATGATTGTCATTTTCAGGCTCCAGTAATTTGGAACAGCCCCCGGCAAATAATCCGGCCAGGACCAATAACAGATAATATTTAAATAATCTCATAATAATTGGTTTTTAAGGTTAAAACATGGTCCTTACACCCACTGTAAAATAGCGGTACTGCGGTTCGCCCCCTATATTCAGTTCGCGAACACGGTTTTGTTTCGAGAGCATAGCCAGGCCTGAACCGTTTACATAAATACTCAGCTTTTTCACAGATAGTTTCCCGCAAAGTTTTTCGGGCATATCATAGGTGAGTTGAACACGATTGAGTGAGAAATAATTATTTTTGTATTCCCAGAAAGTTGAAGTCAGGGAGTTATTCGTGTTCGTTTTGGAACTCAACCTGGGATAGGCAGCTGTTGTCTTGGTGGCTTCTGTCCAGCGTTGCAATGCAATAATGGAATATTTATCATCCCCGTCTGGCCTGTAATAGGAACCGTCCAGGAAGGCATCTGATCTGTTGCTGCCGGTGCCGATGGCGAACAAACTAAAATTTTTATAGCTCAGTTTGATGTTTAACCCATAGGTGAAAGGCGCTGTCTGGCGGCCAATCTGTACCTGGTCGTTAGCATCGACCACCCCGTCGTTATTCTGGTCTTTGTATTTTATATCGCCCGGGACGACTACACCAAAGGTTTGAAAAGCGTGATTTGTTATATCATTTTTATCCTGAAATAAACCTTCTGCCTGATATCCAAATATGGCATCAACCGGATGTCCCTTCCGGTAAAGGTAATCATTGGCATACAACTCATCTTTTGTAATAACCTTCGAATTCCAGCCCATCGCCGTTGCACCAAGGTCAAAGCTAAAGTCGCGAATTTTTTTGGAGTAGGTTAACCCCAGTTCAGCGCCTGAATAGCCATCCTCGCCATAATTACTATATGGGATAAAATCGGTGTAGTAGCTTGGATACAAATTGGTACGCCTGGTGTACTTATCGGAGATACGCATACTGAAAACATTGGCATCCAAACTTACCGAACGGTTAAAGAATTGACCTTCAAGTCCCAGATTGATCTCCTCGCGTTTTTCAAAGCCCAACCCGCTATTGGCGCCACGCTGTGAATAGGTCCCGCTGTTGCCCCAGGCGCCGTCGGCCCATGTGTAACCGCCTGAACGGGCATACGCGTTGTCGTAGAAATAATAACCTGCAAGGCCCATGTCGCTGTTGATGATACCGGCAGAGCCCTTCAGTTTCAGGTAATCGACCGCCTTATTGCCGGACAAAAAGTTTTCCTTGCTAATCACCCAGGCCAGGGCCAGTGTGGGTGAGAAACCACCCCTGTTCCCGGCAGGCAATTGGGTTGAATTGACATAAGCGCCGCTAAAATCAATAAAATAGGTATTGCTGTAATTATAAGCCAGCCGTAAGCCCACATGTGTATTCTTGTCGGGCTGTAAAGTACCGCTTAACTTAACGGTATTGGCAAATCCGAGCAAGGTCCCGCTCACATTGTGCACATCAGAAAAAGAGCGTTCATAATTGATCTGGCCAAAAAAGCCGATACGGCGCAAAAAATCAGGTGTACCCACATTTTGTGTTCCCGGGCGCGAATCTGTGCCGTACTGTTTTAACCCGGTAATGGAATCTGAAGTCGCTGACCAGACAGGTTCATACACGGAATAGGTGTTGGAAACAGACTGATTGTAACTATTGTAAAAATCAAAACTGACGTTGGTTTTCAACGACAGGCCTTTGGCAAGCATACCCAGGTCAACATCGATACCATTGTTAAACTGCATGGTACGGCGTACAGCCTGGTTATAACCGCCCGAATAAACATCTCCGAACGGGGTGGCCTGGTTTTGCTGGGTGCCTCCCAACAAATAAAGGCCATCGACATCGTTTTTACGTCCGTTGACCAAACTGTTAAGTGCGGTATTGTTCTTTTCCATCAATCCGAAAGGCAACAGGGGGGTAAACAAATAGGGGCGCATGTTTGCCGCGTTGCTGTAATAACTGCCCCTCGGGCCCTTGTTAAAATCAAAAATACCCGCAATGTCAACATTACTCTTGATAAAATCGTTGACCTTAAAATCGACATTGGCACGTGCATTAAAACGGTTGCTGTTGGCATCTTTCCCACTGCCGAAGTTCATCAGGCTGCCATCCCTGCCCCAGCCTAAATTGGCGTAAAAGGCCGTATTGTTATTGCCACCCGAAAACTCGGCCAAAACTTTTGAATAGGTGCGGAATGACTTGAGGTATTCCGGGGAATAATAGTCAACACCCGGGTACCGGTATGGGTTCCCGGTGCGGTAATTATCAATGGTTTCGGCATCATACTGCTCAGGCATACCATCATTCAGCCGCGCCTCGTTGTAAAGTTCCATATAATCGGCCGAACCCAGGTATTTGGGCAGGGCCTTGGGTTTGGCAATACCGTAGTAGCCGGATACATTAATAGTTCGTTTATTGGCTTTGCCCCGTTTGGTGGTAATAATGATCACGCCGTTACGCGCCTGGGCGCCATAGAGGGCGACTGCGCTGGCATCTTTCAGTACCGTAACCTGGTCGATCTCTTCCATGTTGATATTTATATCCGAGATTCTTGAATAACGCGGAATCCCATCCAATACCACCATAGCATCGCCCAACCCCCGGATGTTGTTACTTCCAAACATCCCCGGTATGCGCCCGGCCAGGGCATCAGGTACGTATTGAGAGTTGTCATAATCAACAAATTCATCGGGTTCTACAACCGATACGTCCCCTGTCAGGTCCCCTCGTTTAACCGTGCCAAAGGCAATATGCACATTGTCCTTTTCCCCCATCAGGTAAGGGGTTGGCTTTAACGAAACACCAGACTTAAGCTCTTCCTGCGAGAGTACCTTCGATTCATAACCTTCCGATTCAATCAAAAGGCCGGACCCCACGGGTACCGAAATGGTAAAATGCCCGCTGGCATCTGTTTTTACAATGACAGCGCCTTCTTTCCCGTAAATTAAAGCCCCCGGAACGGGATTTCCCTGATCGTCTTTAACGACTGATTCGATGGTTACATTTTGCTGTTTTACCTTTGGCTGGGCCTGTACCGCGCCAAACGTAAAGACAAAAAGGACCAGATATACTTGAAATATATTTTTCATATCATATTAATTTTGTAGTTTTAAGTTAAACAGTAGGTTACCATCCCGGGTTTTGGCCAAACTCCGGATAAAGGGTGACCTGATCAACAGGCAAAGGCAGCCAATAGTGTTTTTCATCAAAAACCCTTACGGTTAAAACCCGCTCCTTCATGTTGACTGGCTTCCCATCCGGGCCACGGTCAAAATCGATCGCTGTTTTCACTTTATATTTAGTTTGCCCGGCCAACATCCATCGGCGCAAATCGTACCAGCGAAGCCCTTCGAACGATAATTCAACGGCGCGCTCAAGAATGATTTGTCCCATAAATGCATCTTTGGAGGTTGTAAATTTCGGATCCAGATTGGGGACTGTTGCCCGGTTACGAACCTTGTTAACAGCTGCTTCGGCACTAATACTTCCCGGGAAACTGCTCTGGGCAGTACCGTATCCCTGCAACACGGCTTCGGCATACATCAGGTACACATCGGATAAACGCATCAGCGGGGGAAGATACTGATACCGGGTACTGGCTAATACATTGTCAAACCTGTTACAGGTAATACCCCAGTATTTATTGGTCAAATACCCGGTCAAATTCAAAAGGGTGGAACCAACTTTGCGATGGATCCCATTGGTATACAGTTGTGCAAACCGGTTGGGACCAGCCGCAGTGGTGCTTGCAATCTGGTTGCCATCCACCACGATCGTTTTGTAAAAACGCGGGTCGCGGTTGCTCCACGGATCGGCAGGATTATAACCCGAAGCGGGGTCGGTGATGGGCAACCCATTCGCCATCCCCCAATTTTGCACATAATTTTGTGTTACGCCTAATTGTGTGTTAGTATAAGCTAATGCTCCCACGCTAAATATCAAACCAGTACTACTAGAAAAACTATAAACCGGGGGGTTCATCATTACTTCACTTCCGCCGGGAACTATCCTGTCGGGGCTAACCGTAAAAAACATATCGGTATAAGCGCTCCAGGGTTGCAGGGAATAAACGCCGGTTTCATTGCATAAACCGATTACTTTGGAAAACGCTTCAGCGGCCTTTTTGCATAAATCCACATCATAACCGGCCTTCCCGGTCGATTCGCGGTTCATTAAAGGACTGGCGGCATACAACAGGTCTTTCCCCAGGAAAGCATAAGCAGTAGCCTTACTGATACGCTGGCGGTTATTGCCAAGCGTACGTTTCCCTGCCTCGGTGCCGTCCCATTTTAAAGGCAATAATTGGGCAGCCTGTTCCAAATCGCCGGCTGCTTTCAGGGCCGTTTCACGGTAGTTCAACCTTGGCAGTTTCATTTTATCTGTTGGAGAGAGCACTTTGTCAACATAAGGCAACCCTCCCCAGTTTTTCATCAGATCGAGGTAAAAATAGCCCCTGAAAAACAACAACTGGCCTTTGATGAGGTCTTTTTCCTCCTGGGTGGCGTTCACGAGTTTATCCATATTGGCAAGGCCCAGGTTCGCTTTTCGGATACCATACCATGCCAACGTCCATATCCCTTTGTCTAACCCGCTGGTAGGGGTGGTAACGGCCCCCCGATAACCCCAAAGAAATGAATTATAATTTTGCCAAGCCCAATAATTCCCGTCATCCATTGGTTTGCCTAATAACCAGGTCACATTGCTGAGAGTCTCGTCCGCCAGGTCATACTGAGACTGGTATTTGGCTGTAAACGGATCGACGATACAGGAATACAACTCTTCCGTAAAACCCTGAAAACTTATAAAGTCCTTGAATGCATCTTTTTCATTTACCGAAGCTTCAGGCGCCTGGTTAAGGTAATCCGTACAACTTCCCAGGATAAGTACCAGGGCCAGAAATGCGAAAACAAAGCCCCTCTTAACTTTATGTATTAATTTTTTCATCTGTTTATAATTTTGTTTTTCATTTGCCAGATGGAACTCCCAATAATCATTCTCCTGTGTGTGGAAAATTTTCTCATGGTCGTTTCATGTTACAAGCTTTTAAAATTTAATATCAACACCCAGGTTTATGCGCCTTGAAGTAGGATAAGCCCCGTAGCGGGCGCTTCCCTGTTCCAGGTCATCGGGTAATTTTGACCAGAAAAGCAGGTTGTTCCCGTTCAGATATACCCTTAAGGAGGACAAGCCACTCTGCTTTAAGCGGGCGCCGCTGAATGTATAAGCTATTTCGGCAGTTTTTAAACGCAGGTAGGATCCGTCGAATTGAAAATAATCACCGGTTGACTGGCCTCCCTGCGTTTTCCAACGGGGTAAAAAGGATGATGCGTTTAGATTGTCCTTTGTCCAGTAATCGAGGGCATGGGGGTAGACGAGATCGATATTATTCATAAAGTCCATAAAAGTAAAAAGGCGTGTCACATTGTTTACGCCATAAAACTGGAGCATCAGGCTAAAGCCCTTATAATCGGCGCCCAAAGAAAAATTGAAGGTATTTTGCGGGCGTATCGAGTAACCATAAGGGGCCGCGTCTTTATAGTCGATAACACCGTCCCCGTTA
>JAMDDG010000176.1 GCA_023488865.1 Bacteroidota bacterium
TAATTGGCAGTATCCAGGTACGAAACCCCTGTTTCGAGGCAGGCATCCATAATAGTCAAGTCCTGGTAAGGGAGCGCCACATTTACAACCAAATCCGGATGAAAAGAACGGATGAGTTTAATTAATTGCGGCACATCATCTGCATTGACCTGAGCGGTCTTCAAATTTTTACTTCCAATTCTTGCAGCAATTGCATCACATTTTGATTTGGTCCTGCTTGCCAGCATTATTTCGGAAAATACTTCGGGAAGTTCGGCCATTTTATGGGCAACGACTGTGCCAACGCCACCGGCGCCAATGATCAATACTTTTGCCATTTCAAAGAATATTTGTTTTTATTAGTAAACAACTGATTACAAGCCAGATGAATCTACAAGAACAATGATATTGTTATTTAGCGCTTCAACCACACCGCCTTTTATGTCAAAATAAGCGAAAGAGCCACCAGCTTCTTCGACCTTGATTTTCCCTTCAGTTAAGGTTGAGACAATCGGGGCATGGTTCAGCAATATTTCAAAAGAGCCAATAGTTCCGGGTAACTGGACCAGTTCCGTTTCCCCGGAGAAGAGTTTTTTTTCAGGAGTAATGATTTCCAAATACATACAGCTCTTTTTTAATATTTAAAATGCAATTATTTGGATTGAGCCAATAACTTTTCCCCCTTTTCAATGGCCTCTTCGATGGTTCCTACCATGTTAAAGGCAGTTTCGGGATATTGGTCAACCTTGCCATCCATGATGGTGTTAAACCCTTTGATGGTATCATCAATTGAAACCCAAACACCCTTCATTCCCGTGAAAACTTCGGCAACGTGGAATGGTTGTGACAGGAACCTTTGTACCCTTCTGGCCCGATGGACAATCAATTTATCCGATTCAGAAAGTTCGTCCATACCCAGAATTGCGATGATATCCTGCAACTCTTTGTATCTCTGGAGCAATTCCTTCACCCTCAGGGCGGTATTGTAGTGCAAATCACCGATGACCGTAGGTGTTAGAATCCTTGAAGTTGACCCCAGCGGATCTACTGCCGGATAGATCCCCATCTCAGAAACCTTCCTGTTTAATACCGTTGTAGCATCAAGGTGGGAAAAAGTCGTAGCAGGGGCCGGGTCAGTCAGGTCATCAGCAGGCACATAGACGGCCTGGACAGACGTGATAGACCCATGTTTAGTAGAAGTGATCCGTTCCTGCATCAAGCCCATTTCTGTAGCCAGCGTGGGCTGGTAACCTACGGCAGAGGGCATTCGGCCCAAAAGTGCTGATACTTCAGAACCAGCCTGAGTGAACCGGAAAATATTGTCAACAAAGAACAAGATATCGTTTCCTTTGCCCTTCTTATCGCCGTCGCGGAAATATTCAGCGACCGTAAGACCGGATAAGGCAACCCTTGCACGGGCACCCGGCGGTTCATTCATTTGACCGAAAACCAGTGTAGCTTTAGATTTAGCCAGTTCTTCTTTATCAACCAGTGACAAATTCCAACCACCGTTGGCCATATCTTCTTTGAATGCTTCCCCGTACAAGATAACGCCCGATTCAATCATTTCGCGCAAAAGGTCATTCCCTTCACGGGTCCTTTCACCAACACCGGCAAAGACAGATTGTCCGTCATATTTTTTGGCTACATTGTTGATCAGCTCCATGATCAGAACGGTTTTTCCAACACCAGCCCCTCCAAAAAGTCCGATCTTTCCGCCTTTTGAATAGGGTTCCAACAAATCAATAACTTTAATCCCGGTGTAAAGTATCTCTTGTTCAGTTGATAAATCTTTGTATTTAGGCGGTTGGTTATGAATTTCATAGGTTTGATCTTTCGGAATAAATCCGATACCGTCTATCCCCTCTCCGATCACATTCAGCAATCGTCCTTTAATCTGGTTCCCAACCGGCATTGAAATTGCTTTTCCAGTTGCAGTGACCTTCATTCCCCTGGACAAGCCATCCGTGGAGTCCATGGCAATGGTACGAACGGTATGCTCGCCAATGTGCTGCTCACACTCGAGGATCAACACCTGGCCATTGCTTCTTTGTATTTCAAGGGCATCATAAATCTTGGGTAGTTTTGAACTATCCTCTTCGAAACTCACATCAACAACCGGTCCGATGACCTGTATAATTTTTCCAGTGGATTGAGACATATTAATCAATATTTGAAATATTTTTTTACTTTTTGAATAATCAATCAATTGATATTCTGTTAATTTTCATTTTCAGTAAATTAAACTCCTTTCAACGCATTGGCGCCGCTCACAATTTCGAGAATTTCACCAGTAATAGCGGATTGACGTGCTTTGTTATACTGAAGGTTCAAATCGCGAACGAGTTCGGATGCATTATCGGTAGCTTTGTGCATGGCCGTCATTCTTGCGCCGTGTTCAGACGCTACGGAATCCAAAAGTGCCTTGAAAAACTGAATCTTAAGCGACCGGGGAATGATAGTTTGCATTATTTCAAGGGCATTCGGTTCGAAAATGTAATCATTGAAATAGCGATGTGTCCCTGAATCGGGCAGCATATCTTCTTTTAGTTCAACCGGTAAAAATTGCTCAACGACCAATTTTTGAATAGCCGCATTTTTGAATTGATTGTATACCAATTCAATGTGATCGTACTCACCATTCGAAAAGGCATCCATTAATTCCTGTGCTACAACTTCTGCAGAGCTAAACTGAAGTCCGTCGTACAATTGATGAATGGTTTTAACAACCGGAATATTTTTGGCTTTTAATCCGTCTGCCCCTTTTTTTCCGATTGCCAATACATCGACTGCCCCTTTCTGATAATAAGGTTCATAGGTTGTTGAAAGCAATTCCTCGACTTTCTTAACAACATTCGAATTAAAACCACCGCAAAGTCCTCTGTTGGAAGTAATTGCCACAATCAAAATTTTTTTTGTCTCGTTGTGGTCCGAATATTTGTTTTCGAAATCAGAAGAACCCGACTGATCTATTAAATTGATCAGAATTTCATGCAATTTATCTGCATAGGGGCGGATCTGAATGATGGCATCCTGAGCTTTGCGCAGCTTTGCAGCAGACACCATTTTCATGGCCCTGGTCACCTGTTGTGTCGACTTAACCGAAACAATCCGGAGCCGCATTTCTTTTAAATTCGCCATCTACCCTTTATTTTGAATCGCTGATCGTTCCTCTAAAATGCAAAATTTTGAGCTGTTTTTTTGGCTGCCAGCTCCAGCGTATTTGTTATCTCATCATCCAGTTCTCCCTTGCTTAACCGCTGAAGAATACCGGAGTATTGCGAGGAGAGAAGTTGCAAATAATCTTTCTCGAAATCTTTAATCTTTTCTTTGGGCACATCCATTAACAATCCCTTGGTACCGCAATACAGAATGGCTATTTGCTCCCCTACCGGCATTGGAGACGCACTGCCCTGCTTTAAAATTTCGACGTTCCGGGTTCCCTTCTCAAGTACCGACTTGGTTGCGGCATCCAGATCTGATCCAAATTTTGAGAAGGCTTCCAGTTCCCTGAATTCGGCTTGTGAAAGCTTCAGCGTTCCGGCTACTTTCTTCATTGCCTTGATCTGGGCGTTACCCCCTACGCGGGAGACCGAGATACCGACGTTGATGGCAGGCCGGATACCTGCATTAAACAGGTGTGATTCAAGGAATATCTGACCATCCGTAATCGAGATAACGTTGGTTGGAATATAGGCAGAAACGTCGCCATCCTGGGTTTCGATAATGGGAAGGGCTGTTAACGAACCTCCACCTTTTACCAGATGCCTGATAGATTCGGGTATATCATTCATCTGTTTGGCAACCGCTTCAGTCCTGTTGATCTTGGCAGAACGTTCCAGTAGCCTGGAGTGCAGGTAAAATATATCTCCGGGATAAGCTTCACGGCCCGGCGGGCGGCGAAGCAACAGGGAAACTTCACGGTAGGAAACGGCCTGCTTGGAAAGATCGTCGTAAACGATAAGCGCTGCATGACCGCAGTCCCTGAAGAACTCACCGATGGCTGCCCCGGCAAATGGGGCATAAAATTGTAACGCGGCCGGATCAGATGCGGTCGACATCACTATCACCGTATAATCCATAGCGCCGTGCTCCTGAAGTGTTTTGGCGATATTGGCAACGGTAGAACCCTTCTGTCCGATAGCGACATAAATACAATAGACGGGGTCTCCTTTTTTGAAAAATTCCTTCTGATTGATAATCGTATCAATGGCAATGGTTGTTTTGCCTGTTTGGCGGTCACCGATGATCAATTCGCGCTGACCTCTGCCGATAGGTATCATCGAGTCGATCGCTTTAATCCCGGTTTGAAGCGGCTCAGATACCGGTTGCCGGTAGATTACACCCGGAGCCTTACGCTCGAAAGGCATTTCATACAAAGTGCCTGTAATCGGACCTTTGCCATCAACCGGTTCACCTAAGGTATTGATAACGCGCCCT
>JAMDDG010000467.1 GCA_023488865.1 Bacteroidota bacterium
CAATTGATCATCTGGTCAAAAAAGGGGAAATAAAATTACCCTACAGCGAGGCGCGAAAAAATTACATCAAATCCATCGACAAGGGACTGTTGAAAGTGCTTTCCAAAATGGGGATTTCCACCCTTCGTTCCTACCATGGATCTCAGCTCTTCGAAGCGGTGGGTGTAAGCGACGAATTAATAGACGAATATTTCAAGGGAACTTCTTCCCGCATCAGCGGTGTAGGTTACAAAGAACTCTATGAAGAAGCTGTAATGTTTCACAAAGAGGCCTACAGCAAAGACCAGAAAAAAGTAATTTTTGATACCAACGGGGAGTATAACTACCGGAACTACGGCGAACATCATGCCTGGAACCCACAATCTATTGCTTTGTTGCAATGGGCCACAAAGACGGACAACTACGAAGTCTTCAAGAAATTCAGCAGCCTCGTTGACGAGCAGAACAGAAAACCCGCCTTTGTCAGGGGCGCTTTGAAATGGAAGCGCAATCCGATTCCGATAGATGAGGTCGAACCGGTTGAAGCCCTGCTGAAGCGTTTTGTCACAGGGGCAATGTCGTACGGATCCATTTCAATTGAAGCCCACGAAGCATTGGCCGAAGCAACACCGGGGAAGGTGGTGAGGATCCGTCACGTTTCGGAACGGAAAGAAATTCCAAAATCAAGCAGATAGCCTCCGGCCGGTTTGGGGTAACCAACAATTACCTGATGAATGCCGATGAGCTTCAGATCAAAATCGCACAGGGCGCAAAACCAGGCGAAGGGGGTCAGTTACCTGGATTTAAGGTCAACAAGATCATTGCCAAAACCCGAAATTCGACGCCGGGTATCACGTTGATATCCCCGCCGCCACACCACGACATCTATTCGATTGAGGATCTGGCCCAGTTGATATTCGATTTGAAAAACGTCAATCCCAAAGCCAAAGTATCCGTTAAATTAGTTTCCGAAACGGGGGTTGGAACCATCGCCGCCGGAGTTGCCAAAGGGTTTGCAGATATTATCATCCTGAGCGGTAGCGAAGGCGGAACAGGCGCTTCCCCTGCCAGTTCAATCAAACATGCCGGTTTGCCGGCAGAATTTGGTATTGCCGAAACACAGCAAACACTGGTAATGAACAACCTCCGGGGACGGGTTAAACTCCAGGTCGACGGCCAGCTTAAAACCGGTCGCGATGTGGTCATCATGGGACTGCTGGGAGCTGAGGAATTTGGCTTCGCAACCGGGGCGCTTATTTCCCTGGGCTGTATCATGATGCGGAAATGCCACCTCAACACCTGTCCTGCCGGGATCGCCACCCAAAATAAAAACCTGCGCAAAAGGTTCCTGGGCCGCTCCCAATATGTGATCAACTTCTTCCATTTTATCGCCAGGGAAATTCGCGAATACATGGCTGAAATCGGGGTACGAACCTTCGACGAATTGGTTGGACGCACCGATTTGCTGGAAGTTAATCCGGAAGTGACCAACTGGAAAATGAAGAACATCGATTTTTCCAAATTCCTCTATATGCCGGAAGAAGCAAAGACCTATCCGATCCGCAACACCCATCCCAACACCAAAGATCTGGATGATGTTTTGGACCGTACCCTGATACGCGAAGCAAACAAAGCGATCAAAAGCGGAGAGAAAGTATGGATCGGCCACAATATCAACAACGTGATGCGGACTACCGGCGCCATGCTTTCAGGAGAAATTTCAAAGAGATACGGCGAAGCCGGATTGCCCAAAGACACCATCAACTGCACTTTTAAAGGTTCTGCCGGACAAAGTTTCGGAGGATTCTTAGTCAAAGGGGTCACTTTCAGGCTGGAAGGCGATTCGAACGATTATCTTGGTAAAGGATTATCGGGTGGCAAAATCATTGTTGTTCCGCCAATTGGTACCACCTTCGAGCCACACAAAAATATCATTGTCGGAAATACAACGCTGTACGGGGCAACCGGAGGCGAAGTCTACATCAAAGGTGTTGCCGGCGAGCGTTTCTGCGTCAGAAATTCAGGGGCAAAAGCGGTAGTGGAAGGTACAGGCGACCACTGTTGCGAATACATGACGGGGGGCCGTACCGTAGTTCTGGGTACCACCGGACGCAACTTTGCCGCCGGTATGAGCGGAGGTATTGCCTATGTTCTGGATGAAAACGGCGATTTTGATTTTTACTGTAACAAAGGTTTGGTGGAACTGGGCCCGGTAGAAGACAAAGCGGATGTTCAGGAACTTCAGGAGCTTATCCAAAAGCATTTGCTCTATACCCAAAGTCCGCAAGCAGAGAAAATATTGACAAACTGGGAAGAATATCTTCCGAAATTTGTCAAAATTATCCCGCTGGAATACAAAAAAGTATTGAACGAAGCGAAACTGAAAGAAGTAAAACGGAAGCTGGAAATGGCTGAAGATGCTCCGAATATCAGGGAGTAAATAGGATAAAGTAGGGGTGGCCCTTGGTGGCCATCCTCTTACAAATCAAAGGATAAAGTTTAAAGGATAAAGGCATTAGTCAACAGCTTTTTGAAACAAAGATTAAATTTCGATTGTCATGGGAAATCCAAAGGGTTTTATAGAGATAGAAAAAAAATTGGGCGGATATCGCCCGGTGAATGAGCGCATATTTGACTTTGGTGAGGTTGAACAGACACTGGATGATCAGGATCGCATCAATCAGGCGTCAAGGTGTATGGATTGTGGCGTCCCATTTTGCCATTGGGCTTGTCCGGTAGGAAGCAACATTCCGGAATGGCAGGATGCCGTTTATCACGAAAAATGGGACGAAGCATATAGCATCCTGACCAAAACCAACAGCTTTCCTGAGTTTACAGGAAGGGTCTGTCCTGCTCCTTGCGAGAAATCCTGTGTGCTGGCCATCCACGATGAGTCGGTTACCATCCGCGAGAATGAGTGCGCCGTGGTGGAACATGCCTTTGATTTGAACCTTGTTCATCCAAATATCCCGGAAAAAAGGAGCGGTAAAGAGATTGCCGTAGTAGGTTCGGGACCATCCGGGCTTTCCGTAGCTGATTTACTGAATCAGGCCGGTCATACCGTGACCGTCTTTGAACAGGACGATGAGATCGGTGGGTTGCTCAGGTATGGTATCCCCGATTTTAAATTGAACAAGGGAGTCATCGACCGAAGAGTGGATTTATTTGTTAAAGAGGGTGTTATCTTCAAAACAAATATAAAAGTAGGCGAACATATTTCGGAAAAGACATTGCTGAACGATTTTGATGCGGTGTGCATCGCCTGTGGCGCCATGCAACCCCGCGACCTTAAATCAACGCCGGGGCGTGATCTCATGGGGGTCTATTTTGCCATGGATTACCTCAAACAGCAGAATAAAGTAGTGAGAGGCGAATCAATTCCAGATTCCGTCCGGATCCATGCGAAAGATAAAAAGGTGCTCGTCATCGGCGGCGGGGACACCGGTTCAGACTGCGTCGGAACTGCCATCCGTCAAAGAGCCCTTTCTGTAACACAGATTGAAATATTGGATAAACCCGCTGAGAAAAGAACGGAAGACAATCCATGGCCTTTCTGGCCCAATACCCTGCGCACTTCCAGCTCCCATCTCGAGGGATGCGAAAGACGCTGGTCGCTGAATACCCGCCGGTTTATCGGCGAGAATGGAGTCCTGAAGGGGGTTGAAGTTGTCCGCGTAGAATGGACGAAGAACAACGGCCAATTCGCGATGAGGGAGATTCCGGGTACGGAAGAGGTCATCGAAGCAGACCTGGTATTATTGGCGCTTGGATTTGTATCGCCGGTACACGAAGGGTTGCTCGACAGGTTGCAAGTCGAATATGATGCACGCGGCAATGTCAAAGCAACCGATTTTGCCACCAGCATCGAAAAAATATTTGTTGCCGGCGATGCCACGCGGGGCGCCAGTCTCGTGGTCCATGCCATCCGGTCGGGCAGGGATGCAGCACTGAAAATCCATGAGTTTGTTTCAAAATAAAAACCTTATTCAGCAGGCCCCGTTATTCAAATGACGGGGCCTGTTGTATTAAATCCGGTACCCTCACCGATCCGAATATTCTCCAGACCTTTTCACGCAAAGAACGCAAAGGGAATCGCAAAGAACGGAAAAGATGAAAAAACCGAACACTTCTCTGCGATCATTGCGTAAACTTTGCGCCCTTTGCGTGAACTTTTGACATCATTAGTTTCTCATTTATTTTTTGGATATTTTTGAAAAGCAGGAAAAGAGAGATTCCCAGCGATTCCAAACTATTGCATTAGTATTAAAACCGAACTTATTGAAATAACATGATTAGAAAAAATCTACTCACACTTTTTGTTGCTATCACCGTGACCATGGCCTGCCATGAACTATTTGCACAAAACAAACCCGTTGAAAATGCCGAGCAAGAAGAATCAGAATTAAAGGGTAAATTATTCCAAAAACTAA
>JAMDDG010000104.1 GCA_023488865.1 Bacteroidota bacterium
TCATTCACAGAGCACGGAGGCCCCGGAAGTATATGTTTCCCCAGGGTTGGTTGATTTGCAGATTAATGGTTTCGTGGGGGTTGATTTTTCGGATCAGAATTTAACCATCGAAGGAATACGCAAGGCAACAAAGGCCCTTTGGAAGGTGGGCGTTACAACCCTTCTTCCCACTGTTATTACCAATGACCCCAAAAGTCTAAACAGGAGTTTTTCGATACTGGCAAATGCCCTGAATGATGAAGAAGTTGGAATGTCAATTCCGGGATTTCATCTTGAAGGACCATATATTTCGCCCATACAGGGTTTTCGTGGAGCGCATCTTGAAAAATATATCCGGAAGCCCGATTGGGATGAATTTTTGGAACTGCAGAAAGCCGCTCACAATGGTATCAGGCTGATAACTCTTGCCCCGGAAATAGAGGGAGCGATACCTTTTATCAGAAAATGTGTTGATACAGGTGTGGTCGTATCATTGGGACATCATAATGGATCGGCTGAAATAATAAAACAGGCTGTCGATGCAGGAGCTTCCTTGTCCACACATTTGGGCAATGGATGCGCCAATATGATCAATCGCTGGGATAATCCATTTTGGCCACAATTGGCCGATGACCGGCTCTCTGCCACCATCATTGCCGATGGATTTCATCTCAATAAGGAAGAAGTTCAGTGTTTTTATAAGATGAAAGGTGTTGAACGCACCATACTTGTTTCGGATGCATTGGATTTAGCGGGGCTTCCTCCCGGAGTATACACACGTGGAGAAAGACTGGTTGTTTTAACACCAGATGTAATAAAATTCCCTGCGGAAAATGTACTGGCAGGAGCGGCAAGCCCAATCAGCACCGATGTGTCGAATATCATGAAATTCACGAACTGTAGTTTGGGGAACGCTATTCAAATGGCTAGTTCAAATCCGGCCAAACTGCTTGGTTTGAATGACATTGGTGAAATAAAACAGGGGGAACGCGCTGATTTAATCCTGTTTACCAACGAAAACGGAAAGATAGTTGTTCAGAAAACAATTGTAGCCGGTAAAATTGTCTATTCTAAATAAACATACAAACATGACAGAACGAACACCCAAAATCGGCAATTATCGATATAGGATACTTGCACTGGTATTTATGGCCACTACAATCAACTATTTCGATCGTAGTATTATAGGAGTGATGGCCCCAACCTTGCAAAAACTTTTCGACTGGACAAATAAAGACTATGCGGCCATCATGGTTTCCTTCAAAATTGCCTATGGGATTGGGTTACTGTTTATGGGCGGTATTATTGACAGGTTTGGCACTAAAATAGGTTATACTATTTCAGTTGCCGTATGGAGTATATTCGGGATGTTGCATGCTATAGTCACATCGGCTTTCAGTTTAGTCGGGTTTATTGTGGCGCGTTTCGGGCTGGGCATTGGCGAATCCGGGAATTTCCCAGCCGCAATTAAAACTGTAGCTGAGTGGTTCCCGAAAAAGGACCGGGCTTTTGCTACTGGTATTTTTGACGCATCAACCAGCGTTGGGGCAATCTTGGCCCCGTTCATCGTTGGTGCAATTGTTTCTGTTAATGGAGATAACTGGCAGATTCCTTTTCTGATAACCGGTGCGCTTAGTTCCTTATGGGTAATCCTATGGCTAAAAACATATCAAAAACCTGAAGAACATCCAAAATTATCAAAAGAGGAGTTGGCTTATATCAACAGCGATTCAGAAGAAGAGAACACCGAAAAAATTGCCTGGGTTAAACTATTGCCTAAAAGGGAAACCTGGGCTTTCGCATTAACTACTTTAACCGATGGTGTCTGGTGGTTTTACCTTTTCTGGGGCGCGAAATTTCTCTCCGATCAGTTTGGGGTGGACATTAATAATATAGGACTTCCTTTCCTGATCATCTTTATCATGGCCGACGCAGGAAGCCTGCTGGGGGGATTGGCTTCCGGCGCATTGATAAAAAAAGGCTGGACGATAAACAAGGCCAGAAAAATAACCATGCTGGTCTGTGCTATCATTATTTTACCTGTTGCCTTTGTTCCGGTTATTGCAAGTAAATGGCTTGCAGTCTTTCTGATCGGCCTTGCCGCCGCAGGGCATCAGTCCTGGTCAATCAATGGCTATACTCTGGTGTCGGATGTTTTTCCAAAAAAAGCGATCGCATCGGTTATAGGAATTGGGAAAATGGTCGGGGTGGCTGTAGCAATAATTGCTGATATTTCCCTGGGTGCGGTACTGGATACTGCCGGAAATTCAGGCTATTTCTGGGCATTCATGATCGCTGGCTTCTCCTACATTCTCATCTTGGGATTTGTACACCTGTTGATGCCAAAGATGACCCCGTTGGATGATAATTTGAATTTTATTGTTAGTTAAAAATATGAAACATGGAAATAATAATTTCAGAAACCAAACAGGTTCTTGGTAAAATAGCTGCGCAAAAAGGTGCAGAATTGATTCGTCAGGCAATCCTTGATAAGGGGGTAGCAAATATCATCGTTGCTACCGGTGCATCTCAGTTCGAAATGTTGAACGAATTGGTAAAGGAAGATGTCAACTGGGCGTTAGTAACAGCCTTTCATTTGGATGAGTATATCGGAATATCAGAAACTCATCCTGCATCGTTTCGGAAATATCTCAAAGAAAGGTTTGTCGATATGGTGTCGCCCAGGGAGTTTATCTATGTAAATGGCGAGATAGAGCCTGAGCAGGAATGTGTCAGGTTAGAAAAGTTAATTAGTAAACACCTCATTGATGTCGCTTTCGTAGGCATTGGCGAAAACAGCCATCTGGCTTTTAATGACCCTCCTGCAGATTTCGAAACAGAAGATGCCTACCTTGTAGTAAAACTTGATGAAGATTGCCGGAAGCAGCAAATGGGCGAAGGTTGGTTCGCCACAATTAATGATGTTCCTGAAAAAGCAATCAGTATGTCTATCCGACAGATCATGAAATCGAAAGCCATTATTTGTTGTGTTCCAGATCAACGGAAAGCAGAGGCTGTTAAAAAAACAGTTGAAAGCCCAATTTCTCCAATGGTTCCGGCATCGGCCATGCGGCGCCATGAGGCTGTAAGGCTTTATCTGGATAAAGATTCAGCATCATTATTATCATAGCTAAAAAACATACTCCTTTTTGCGGGGATTAGTACACTTATTTTCATTTTGAAGTAAGTGACTACAGGAATAAATTTAAATTCAATGATATGATTTCTTCAGACATACCCAAAAGTGTTTATGATACAATACAAACAGGGGCTGTAATTCCTGCCCTGCCACTTGCTTTAAACGAAAAAAGAAAGTTGGATGAACGCCGGCAACGCGCTCTTGTCAGATATTATCTTTATTCCGGGGCAGGAGGAATTGCTGTGGGAGTGCATACGACCCAGTTTGAAATACGCCTTCCCGAAATAGCCTTGTACGAACCGGTTTTGAAAATTGCAAAAGAAGAATTCGATGATTTTACATTAAAAACCAGAAAAACGCCAATTCGAATAGCCGGGGTGATCGGTAAAACAAAGCAGGCTGTTGCAGAAGCGCAATTAGCGCTAAATCTTGGTTATCATGCCGTTTTGCTTAGTCTCGCTGCTTTTCCGGATGCATCGAACAGTACAATTATAGATCATTGTAAGGCTGTGGCTGAAATAATCCCTGTTATCGGCTTTTACCTTCAACCTGCAGTAGGCGGTAGAAGGCTGGATTTTCAATTTTGGAAAAGCTTTGCTGAAATTGAAAACGTAATTGCTATCAAAATGGCGCCATTTAACCGATATCAAACTCTTGACGTTGTTCGCGGTGTAGTTGAGTCGGGTCGAAGTGAAAAGATTGCTTTATATACAGGTAACGATGATAATATTGTGGCCGATCTCCTCACAGAATACCAGTTCCGTTTAGGTGATAAACTTATAAGTAAGCGAATTGTGGGGGGGCTTTTAGGTCATTGGGCAGTCTGGACCGGATCGGCTGTAAAACTTATGGAAAAAATCCGGCAGCCGGATTTTAAAAACAATCTCTCCCAATATTTAACTATTGGCGCACAAATAACAGATTGTAACGCTGCATTTTTTGATGTGGCCAATAATTTTTCCGGATGTATAACAGGTATCCATGAGGTACTGCGCCGACAGGGATTACTGGAAGGGATTTGGACATTAAATGAGAATGAAGTCCTTTCTCCCGGTCAAAAGGAAGAGATCGAACGGGTTTATAGGGCTTATCCTGAATTAAACGACGATGCTTTTGTGGCTGAAAACCTGGCCCGTTGGATGGCCTAAATCTTTCAAAACTGAAGACAAAAAAACACTTAAAAAACACGATCCATGCCTAAATTTTATATGATTTTCATAACGGTTTTAGTCATACTGTTAAGTTCTGGTTTTCAAAACGATACTCCTCCTGATTCAACAATT
>JAMDDG010000197.1 GCA_023488865.1 Bacteroidota bacterium
CAAAATCTCAACGTCTATGCTAAAAATTTTATCCGTGAACACAAAAATTCTACCGTTTCACCCCTGATCGCACTAATGCAATTCGGCCAGACCATCAAAGCCTCCGAAATCGATACATTGATCGCCTTTCTGGATCCATCTATACGCGCATCTATCTATGTTACAGAGCTTAAAAAAATGGCAGACAAGATGAGGGCCACAGACGTGGGATCCATCGCCCCTGATTTTACCCTGCCCACCCCGGAAGGAAACACATTTACCCTCTCATCTACACGCGGTAAATATGTAATGATCGATTTCTGGGCCGCCTGGTGCCAGCCATGTCGCCACGAAAACCCCAATGTAGTTGCACTCTACGGGAAATATAAGGACAAGGGCTTTGATGTGGTAGGCGTCTCGCTCGACCGTGAAAAAGAGGCTTGGGTGAAGGCTATCGCGGATGACCAGCTTGCCTGGCATCAGGTTTCTGAATTGAAATTCTGGCAAAGTGAAATCGCCCAGAAATATGGAGTAACTGCGATCCCCTGCACCTTCCTTCTCGACAAAGAAGGCAAAATTATTGCCAAAAATTTACGTGGAGAGGATCTTGCAAAGAAACTGGAAGAATTGATGGGGAAATAAGGAAAAGTAAAATATAAAATCCCCACATTTTAACTTTTCAATCTCTCTGACGCAACCTTTTTTATACCAGTTTGCGTCTTAAGTTGGGTCACTATTCCGAAAATAGATCTGTTTATCTTTGAAATACAGGTTTAATTTTCGTGATTTGACGACTTTTAACGACTTTGGAGAGAATTATTCCGTGTAATTTCGAATTAATTTCCCTGAATTAATTATCAGCTTGTCTAAGGTGGCCCAGTTAGAAGAGATCATATACAAGTGTCAGGAGGGTAACAGCGGGGCTCAAACCGCGTTGTACCGTCTTTTCTCCTCCAGGATGTATGGGGTCTGCCTGCGGTACGCGAGAGACCGGGCTGAAGCTGAAGATATTTTACAAGAAGGTTTTGTTCGGGTTTATACCAAAATAAGGCAGTTCGAATTTAAAGGTTCTTTCGAAGGTTGGATGAGAAGGATTATGGTCAATACGGCCCTGGAGAAGTTCAGAAAGCACGATCGGCTATATCCGGTAGAAGAGATGAATGTCTATGAATCAACCGAATGGGTAGATGATACTGTATCATCCATCACTGCCGGCGACCTGCTATCGATTATTCAGGAATTGCCACCCCGTTACAGAATGGTTTTTAACCTTTTTGCCATCGAAGGCTATTCTCATTTGGAGATTGGGGAGATGATGAACATTTCGGAGGGAACCTCCAAATCAAACTTGTCAAGGGCAAGGATGATCTTACAAAAGAGAGTAACAGAAGATTTTGAGACCGAAAAGAAAATTAGTAAGAAAGTTTTATGACAACGGAAAATCATCCTATTGATCAACTCTTTAAGGAGAAGTTGGGGAACTTCGAACAGATTCCCCCGGCTGGCCTTTTGAATAAGATCAACCAGGAGATTGCTTTCCGTGGTCGCGTGAGACGAATGAACAGGCTGAAGACCATCGCCAGCATTGCTGCTGCTTTGGTGCTGGTTGCCATAGCAGGCTGGTACACCTTTGACCTGAACCTGGTGACAAAAAATAAGTTTTCACAACAGATCCTGCCCGCAAACCCACCGGTCCGGTCAGAGGTTAAAAACGGGACTTCAGTTCCAAAACCAATTGAAAATCAATTTTCTGCAAATCAACAAAAAACCGGGAAGATCGCCTCAATTCAGCAAATCACAAAGTCAGAAACCTCTTCCCGCTTTAAGGGTAAAGCTTCCAAACCCTCAGCTACAGCCGGGAATGATGCCCTTGTCGTCCAACCTTCCGGGAAGGAGCCGGTTGCATCTGTCGAATCCACCGAAGCGTACCCAAAAAAATCTTTGAACAGGGAGGCAACTACGGTAACGAAGGGAGAATCAGAAACGAAAACCGCTTCCAACACTTTTCAGAAGAAAAACGGGCTAAACTATTATGCCGACTCAAAACCGGCTAATCCTGCACCCAGTCCGAAAAAGGGCAACTGGAGCATCAGGGCCGAAATATCCCCGATGTTTTCCACCGAAAAATTATCTTCCAATACAAAATCAAGGAATACCCTCGGTGGAGGGATGATGGCCTCCTTTCAGGTGAACGAGCGGGTTAAAATAAGTTCCGGGATCAGGTTCTCTCAAATGAAACAAGGTACCTACACCAATTATACCTTGAGCAAAACATCGGGTATCACCTATTTGCAACCAGTCGAAAAAGCGGCAAATATCTCAAGGGATGTCTCACTCTACCTTCCTTCTGTTTCCAGCATCGTCTATTCCAATGGAATGAACGCGAGTGCCGCCACCTATACGAGTGCCACTAATTATTTTGAATCAGATGTATCGCAAGAATTTAAATACCTGGAAGTCCCGATCCAGGCAACCTACACTTTAATCAACCAAAAGCAACTCAGCGTTGGCATTACCGGCGGCTTAAGCACCAATTTCCTGATTGGTAACATGGCTTCGATCACCCAGAATGGCATTAAATTGTCACGGGGGAATACCGATAATCTCCGGAATGTTCTCTATTCCAGCTCTGCCGGGATTGAATTAGGTTATAATTTGGGCAAGAATCTGATATTAACCGTCGAACCGAGGGTTAAACAGTACCTGCACTCAATTAGCAGCAACGATCTGATCATTTACAGACCCTTACAACTGGGTGTCTTTACAGGGATCACCTATTCCTTCCACTAAAACCACGGATACCCTTCGACTTCGCTCAGGGACCGGTCTCATCTTCTCATCTTCTCATTTTCTCATCTTCACCCTCTCACCCCCTCGTCCAGTCTCCCTCCCGTTTCTCGTTTCACGTTACACAATTGAGGTGTTCTGGACTTTCTTGTTTAGAAATCCATTGCACCCTTCCCTCGAAAGAAGTATCTTTGCGGATTAATCCATTTGTTAATCCCGAAAATATCCAATGATGTTCAAATTCAGATTATCCCTCCCAAAATTGGCGATATTCTTGTCGCTGATAGCAATAGGTGTGATCTCCTGCGGCCTGTTTATCAACTCAGGCCATGTACAGCAGGCGCCACAACAGGTCCAGGTCGCTACCCGCTTGTACAATACCCCGGTTGAAGTACCTGCTTCAATGGAATTTGCGGGAGAGAAGATCTCGCTCGAAAATTTTGACGTTCATGAGGCGCTTGACCGCGAATTGCTGGTTAACAGCTATTTCCAGTCACAAACGATCCTCTATTTGAAAAAATCCAATCGTTATTTTCACCTGATCGAACCCATCCTGAAGAAAAACAAAATCCCGGATGATTTCAAATACCTTTCGCTGGCAGAAAGCGGGTTCCAGGAACGGATTGTTTCCCCTGCCGGAGCAGTGGGTTTGTGGCAACTGATGAAAAAATCCGCTACCGAAAATGGGCTTGAAGTCAACATTGAAGTGGACGAACGCTATAACATGGAGAAGTCTACCGAGGCTGCCTGCCGCTACCTGAACCATTCTTATGAGCAATACGGCAGCTGGATCACCGTGGCGGCTTCTTACAACACCGGCATCAGCGGGATCAAACGGCAGGCTGAACTTCAGGACAGCAAGAACTATTTTGATCTGCTGCTGAACGAAGAGACCTCCAGGTATGTGTACCGTATTTTGGCGTTAAAACTGATCCTGGAAAATCCCGGGAAATATGGATTTAAAGTTACTGAAGAAGAGAAATACCCCCTTCTGCAGTGCAAAGAGATCACCCTGAACGGCAGTGTGGCCAATTTTGCAGATTATGCACACAAACAAGGCATTAACTACAAAATTTTGAAGTATTTCAATCCATGGCTGAGGCAATCCTATCTCAAAAACCCCTCGAAGAAAAGCTACCAGATCAAAATTCCCGAGCCCGGGACACGCACTTTTGATTTAGCGGAAAATTGAACTCAACCCAATGGATGGCGAAGAAAAAATCATAGTCAGGGGCGCCCGCGAGCACAACCTGAAAAATATCAACGTTTCTATTCCCCGGAACAAACTGACTGTCATCACAGGTCTGAGCGGCAGTGGCAAGTCTTCGCTGGCTTTTGACACCATTTACGCCGAAGGGCAACGCCGTTACATCGAGACCTTCTCTGCCTACGCCAGAAGCTTCCTCGGCAACATGGAACGCCCCGACGTGGATGAGATCACCGGTCTGAGCCCGGTTATCTCAATAGAGCAAAAAACCACCAACCGAAATCCAAGGTCGACAGTCGGCACCGTAACCGAGATTTACGACTTTTTACGTTTGCTCTTTGCCCGGGCAGGAGAAGCCTTCTCTTACAATACCGGCGAAAAAATGGTGAAATACAGCGATGATCAGATCATCGAACTGA
>JAMDDG010000336.1 GCA_023488865.1 Bacteroidota bacterium
TTGAAAATGAAGAGAGTGACCGATTTTTGTTTGCACTGTTACATTTGGGGAAGGAAGAAGCGTTTGATTTTATTTTCAGGAAGTATTATAAGATATTAACTGTTCAGGCTATTCGGTTTGTACATGATCAGGATACAGCACAGAGCCTGGTTCAGGATTGTTTTGTCTCATTTTGGAAAAAGCGTCACGAAATATCGAATATCGATCATCTCTATTCCTATCTGTTTTTCATGGTGCGGAACCGGTGCATCGACCATTTAAGGAAACAGCAACTGCATCGACAGGTTCCTATAACAAATCAGACAGATTTTCCGGAAAATGAAACAGAGCAGCAGATCGGTGCAAATGACCTGAATTCCTGTTTATGGCAGTCAATTTCAAAACTTCCCGAACGCTGTCGTATGGCATTCGAATACAGCAGAATAGATGAACTAACCTATCACCAGGTTGCCCTAAAGATGGGGGTATCCGATAAAGCTGTTGAAGCGCTAATCAGCAGGGCATTGAAATTATTACGTACCGACCTTATTGATTTTTTGTGCATGATAATTCTGTTCACAATTTAGATTTTGTATTTTGTCCCACTTATTTGAAAAGGCAAAAATTGGAATTAACAGATTTTCTTCACTTATATCGTTCCCATCCATCACTTATCGGGTTAAAGGAGTTGCTGGCAACTGCCGGAGCAAAAAAAATCTCCGTTTCCGGCCTATCGGGATCGTCCACTACCGTTGCTTTTTCTGTTTTGAGGGAGATGGTTGCTTACCAGGCACTCTTCATCCTCAACGACCGGGAAGAAGCTGCTTTTTTCTATGATGACCTGCAGTCCCTTGGAAGGGAAGAGGAGCTGCTTTTTTTCCCTTCGTCCTACAAACGCAATATCTGGCATGACCATATCGACAATGAAAACCTCATTTTGCGGACAGATGTACTGAACAAATTGTCGGCCAAAGAGAAGAAATACCTGATCGTTACCTATCCGGAAGCAATTATGGAGATGGTTGTTTCGGAGTCCGGACTTAAGAAACATACCCTTTCTATTAAAACCGGCGAAAAACTTTCGATTTCTTTTATTAATGAACTCCTTTTCGAATATGGATTTGAAAGGGTAGAATTTGTTTTTGAACCGGGACAGTACTCAATCCGTGGTTCCATTGTCGATATATTCTCCTATTCCAACGAGGATCCCTACCGGATCGATTTTTTTGGGGATGTGGTAGATACTATACGCTCTTTTGACATTGAAGATCAGCTATCTAAAGTACCTTATTCCAATATTTCCATAATTCCAAATATCCAGGATGGGCTGGCAGAAGAGAATATGGTCTCATTTTTCGAATTTTTAGACAAACTGACCTGTCTCGTCTCGATGGATTTTGACCAATTAACTAATCATATAGGCGAATTGAGCTTCTCGGTCAATGAAGCATCCGGAGATAATGAGGAGCAAACCAAGGGAAATTTTCTTTCTGCAACGCTTTTCAAAAGCCAGCTAAAAAAATTCACCTCTGTCGAATTAAAATTGAACCGGAAAGGGGGAGAATTTCATTCAGAATTTCACACCTCTCCCCAACCGGTTTTTAACAAAAATTTCGATCTTCTGGGAGCCAACTTAAAGGAAAACAGGCACAACGGTTACCACAATGTGATCCTTTCGTCGAGTTCTAAACAAATTGACCGGTTGCACGCCATCTTTGACGACAAGGGAGATCCTCAAAAATTAGATTCCCTGCCATTTGCCCTGAACGATGGGTTCATTGACCATGACCTCAAAATCTGTTGTTACAACGACCACCAGATCTTTGAACGCTATCACAGGTACAAGTTGCGCACAAAAAAACCTTCCCGGCAGGCCATAACACTGAAAGAACTGAGCAAGCTTCAGGTTGGCGACTACATCGTTCATACCGACCATGGAATCGGAAAGTTTGCCGGATTGGTCAGGAGTGAGGTCAATGGAAATATCCAGGAGGCTGTCAGGCTCTCCTACCGGGATAACGACTCCCTGCTGGTAAGTATTCACTCCCTTCACCGCATCTCCAAGTACAAAGGTAAAGAGGGACAGGAACCCGCCATTCATAAGCTGGGCACTGCCGCCTGGCAGAACATGAAGAACAAGACCAAAAGCAAGGTCAAAGATATTGCCCGCGAACTGATTAAGCTCTACGCTGCCCGAAAAATGGAAAAAGGGTATGCGTATATGCCGGATACCTATCTCCAGCAGGAATTGGAAGCGAGTTTTATCTATGAGGATACCCCCGATCAGCTCAAAGCAACTATCTCCGTCAAAGAAGATATGGAAAGGCTGATGCCGATGGACCGGCTGATTTGCGGCGATGTTGGTTTCGGAAAAACAGAGATCGCAGTGAGGGCCGCCTTTAAGGCCGTCACCGATAGCAAACAGGTGGCAATTTTAGTGCCTACCACCATTCTGGCTTTGCAGCATTACAAAACTTTCAGGGACAGGTTACGCAACTTCCCGTGTAATATTGAATATATCAGCAGATTACGACATTCTGCCGATGTGAAAAGAGTGATTCAGGAGTTGGCAGCGGGGAAAGTTGATATTTTGATCGGAACCCACAAGATGATTGGGAAAGAGGTCAAATTCAAAGACCTCGGACTGCTGATCGTGGATGAAGAGCAAAGGTTTGGCGTTTCAGTCAAGGAAAAACTGAAACAACTGAAGATCAATGTTGATACTTTAACCCTTACGGCGACACCCATCCCGAGAACACTTCAATTTTCGCTGATGGGGGCAAGGGATTTGTCCATTATCAGTACTCCCCCACCCAATCGATACCCCATCTCAACTGAAGTGCACCTGTTTGACGAAGAGATCATCAGGGAAGCGATCACTTATGAAGTCTCCAGAGGTGGCCAGGTGTTTTTTATCAACAACCGGATTACCAACATATTCGAGCTCGAAAAATTGGTCCAAAAACTTTGTCCGGGAGTAAGGACCATTGTCGGTCACGGGCAGATGGAAGGAGACAAATTGGAGAAAGTCATGTTCGACTTTATCAATGGTGACTTTGACGTCCTGATTGCCACCACGATCATCGAATCAGGATTAGATATTCCCAACACCAATACGATTTTAATCAACAATGCGCAGAATTTTGGATTGAGTGAACTGCACCAGCTTAGAGGACGGGTAGGAAGATCCAACAAAAAAGCCTATTGTTATCTGCTAACGCCACCTTTGGAAGCCATGACACCGGAAGCCAGGCGCAGGTTGCAGGCAATCGAGGAATTTTCGGATATCGGCAGCGGATTTAGTTTGGCGATGCAGGATTTAGACATACGCGGCGCAGGAAACCTGTTGGGAGGGGAACAAAGTGGTTTCATTGCAGACATTGGGTTTGAAGCTTACCAGCGTATTTTGGACGAGGCCATGGAAGAATTGAGAAATGATGAATTTCAGGGTGTATTCGAAGATCGTGAGATCAAGGATCAGCAAAATGCATTTCTTCAAACCTCTTTCATCCGTGACTGTACCATTGATACGGACCTGGAGCTGTTATTCCCGGCTGAATATGTCTCAAGCATATCAGAGCGGGTATTGCTCTACCGTGAGTTAGATGACCTCAAAAGCGAAGAGACGCTGAAACTTTTTGGAAAGACTCTCGTTGATCGTTTCGGACCGGTTCCGAAACCCGCCAGTGATTTACTCGATGTGGTCAGGCTTCGCTGGTTGGCCATAGAATTGAACATGGAGAGGTTGATTATCAAGGATAAAAAAATGATTTGTTATCTCCCGTCAGATCAAACTTCTAAATATTATTATTCGAAAGAGTTTGCCAGACTGATGCAATGGATCCTGAAAAATCCTTCCCGTTGCAAAGTGAGAGAAAACAAAGGAAAATTAGCCGTAATTTTAGACCCGGTGGAATCTATTCAAGATGCTCTTGGCATTCTGCATACGATATCAAGCTTCCTGGAACTAATAAGAAATGAGTAATTACTTATGAGCTTACTGAGACTAAATGTACCATCTTCAACCGGTAGAATTTTTATCCTATCCATTGCAACTTTATTCTTTTTAACCAACAGGACGATTGCGCAGCCATCACGGCTGATCTTACAATCGAAACGGGAAAAAGCAATCAAAGCTGCAGAATCAAAAACCGACAATTCAGCAGATACAATGATCCATTTTAGCTTTCCTCCCGTTGAGATAGAAGCTAAATACCCTTATAAAAATAAACGTCAGGAGCGGAAATACCACCAGTTGTACGAGGACGTTAAACGTACGTATCCCCTGTCAAAGATTGTTTTGAGTGAGGTAAAGTTAGTCAATGCCGAACTGGACTCCATCTACCGGACCAAA